>JAJZSH010000043.1 GCA_021822005.1 Deltaproteobacteria bacterium
AACGGGTGGCTGAGACGGCGGGCAAGCAGTTCGACGTGCTTGATCCGGACACCCACACCTCGCCCCGCTCCTACGAGGCGGCGGTCCTCGCCGCAGGCGCGGTGATCACCGGCCTCCGGCTGGTGGCTTCAGGCCGGGCCGACAATGCCGCGGCCCTGGTCCGCCCGCCCGGACACCATGCCGAAGCGGACCGCGCCAGAGGCTTCTGTCTGTTCAACAATATCGCCATCGGCGCCCGCTATGGACTGAAACATCTGGGCATGGAGCGAATCTTGATCCTCGACTGGGACCTGCACCACGGCAACGGCACCCAGCACGCCTTTTACGACACCGACCGGGTTCTCTACTGCTCCACCCACCAGTACCCGCTTTATCCTGGAACCGGCTCCCTCCAGGAAACCGGCGCGGGCAAGGGCGAGGGCTACACCCTCAATGTGCCGCTGCCAGGCGGCCAGGGCGACCAGGACTTTGCCCGGATCATCAACGAGCTCATTGCCCCGGTTGCCCGCCAATACAGGCCGGACTGCATCATGATCTCCGCCGGTTACGACACCCATGTCTTAGACCCCCTTGGCGGCATGGCCGTTACCAGCGCCGGTTTTGCCTACATGACCAGGATTCTGGTCGATCTGGCGGCTGAGCTCTGCGATGGACGGCTGGTGCTGGTGCTGGAAGGGGGCTACCACCTGCAAGGCCTTGCCGATAGCGTGCTGGCCAGCCTCCATGAAATGACAGGGGAGGGAGGGCTGCCGCCCGCCGCGCTTAACGCCCTGGCCCAGACAAAAAAACCCCTGCCCCCACTGGATGCGGCCCTGGCCGTGGCAAAAAAATACTGGACTTTTTAAGGGAAACTCTGTGTTATAATTCCAAGTTGTTTTCAAGGTGACACTCTCCGTTCGCCCTGAGCCTGTTGAAGGGCGGCATAAACGCCGTTACGTTAACACTGCTGCCATCTTGATGGCAAACCGGAATAAAAAAAGATAGCGGTTGCGGTCGGCACAGGCCATGATCGTACACACACTCTTAGGATCTATTATTCACCATGGCACAGGCAAAAATCCTCATCGCTGACGACGACACCCTGGTTCGGGAGGCCGTCTGCAAAATCCTCACCATGTTCGGCCACGCGGTCGTGCCCTGCGCCAGCGGCGAAGAGGCCCTGGCAGCCCTGGCTGGGGATTTCGACCTCATCATCCTCGACATCAACATGCCCGGCCTGGACGGGTTTGAAACCCTCAAACTCATCAACGACCGGAATTACGGGATTCCGGTGATCTTCCTCACCGGCGCGGGCTCCATGGAATACGCGGTCAAGGCCATCAACCTGGGGGCCTACGACTTCATCCCCAAGCCCATCGAAGATCTGGATATCTTCAACATCAAGGTCAAGCGGGCCATTGAAAAACGGATGTACGTCCTCCAGGAGAAGGCCTACAAGGAAAACCTGGAAAGCGAGGTGCGCAGCAAAACCAGGGAACTGGCGGAAAAAAACCGACTGCTGGAAGAATACAACGACAATCTGGAAGTCTCTGCCCTGAACACCATGCTCACCCTGCAAACCGCCCTCGAAGAAAAGGACATGTACACCGCGGGCCATACCGCCCGGGTCACTCTGCACGCCATGAGCATCGGCCGGGCCCTGCGCCTGGGCGAGGAGGAACTGACCGTGCTGGAGCGGGCCTGCAAGGTGCACGACATCGGCAAGCTGGTGGTGGATGTCAACTACATCCGAAAATCCGGGTCGCTCTCCGATGAAGAATGGCTCCTCATGAAAAAACATCCGGAGATCGGGGCCAACATCATCAAGCCCCTGGCCTTCATGCAGCAGGAGATATTCATCGTCCGCCACCACCACGAACGCATGGATGGCAAGGGCTATCCCGACGGCCTGGGCGGCGACGACCTGAACCTGTTGACCAGGATCATCACCGTGGCGGACAGCTATGACGCCATGACCTCCAAGCGCAGCTACAAGCAGAACCTGGAGCTCAAGGAGGCCATCGCCGAGCTGCACCGCTGCGCCGGGAGCCAGTTTGACCCCGAGGTGGTGCAGGTCTTTGCCGAGGTTCTCGAGAGCCAGGCAAAAAAAGTCGCGAACTAACCCCTGCACTTTTTTTCCGATACCATCTGGGCTTGACTGTAACCGTTCAGCAGTGCCGCAGATGCGCGAAAGAGGCCTGTCCGCTATACACATGGTATGCGGACCAGGCCGATGACAAAGCAGATGCGGTGCTGCTGGACGGTTACGATTGACTTGCCCGGCTGAATGCGTTACAAAACAAGGCATGAAAATCACCCCGGAAGAAGTACGATATGTCGCCAAACTGGCGAGGCTTTCGCTGTCGGAAGCAGAGGTGGAAAAAACCACCCTGCAGCTGGATGGCATTCTGAGCTATGTGGAAAAACTGGGCGAGCTGGACACCACCGGCGTTTTGCCCACGACCCATGCCCTGGACGTCCGGAATGCCTTCCGCGAAGACGAGGTCCGTCAATCCCTGCTCCAGCAGGAAGCGCTGGCCAACGGCCCGTTGCAGAACGGTGAAGCCTTCGTGGTGCCCAGAGTTATTTAGGGGCCGTTACAAAATAAGTGTTTGCCTGCCTGTTCCGTTACGGACCTCCTTTCCGAGGTCCGTTTTTATTAGCGCTCTGAGCGCCAACGGCAGACATCCGGAAACTCAGCAGCGGTACGGGACATTATGGAACTCCACGCCTTAACCATTCATGCCTTGCAGGATCTCCTTTCCGCCGGGGAGATCTCCTCCCTGGAGCTGACCCGTTCGGTGCTCGACCGGATCGAAGCCGTGGAAGGCAAGGTCAACGCCTATATCACCCTGGACCGCAACGGCGCCCTGGCCCAGGCTGCGGCAGCGGATGCACAACGCCGACGGGGCGAAGGCGGAAGCCTCTGCGGCATTCCCCTGTCCATCAAGGATGTCCTCTGCACCAAGGGGTTGCGCACCACTGCCGGTTCCAAGATCCTCGAACCCTTCATCCCGCCCTACGACGCCACGGTGGTGGAAAAACTGCGGGACGCCGGCGCGGTGATTCTCGGCAAGGCGAGCATGGACGAATTCGCCATGGGCTCTGCCAACGAAAACTGCGCCTACGGAGTGCCGAAGAATCCCTGGAACCTGGACCATGTCTGCGGCGGCTCCAGCGGCGGCTCGGCAGCCTCGGTGGCGGCGGACGAATGCATCGCCTCGCTGGGCTCGGACACCGGCGGCTCCATCCGCCAGCCCGCCTCCCACTGCGGGATCGTGGGGATCAAGCCCACCTATGGCCGGGTCTCCCGGTTCGGCCTGCTGGCCTATGCCTCGTCCCTTGATCAGGTCGGGCCGCTCACCAAGGATGTGCGCGACGCCGCCATCATGCTCAAAGCCATCAGCGGCTACGATCCGCGTGATTCCACTTCGGTCAACCAGCCGGTGCCGGATTACACCGCCGCCCTTGCCCCCGATCTCAACGGCCTCACCATCGGCATCCCCAGGGAATACTTCGGCGCTGGTCTTGACCCGGAGGTGGAACAGACGGTGAACAGGGGAATCTCTCTGCTCAAGGAGGCAGGCGCCAAAACCGTGGAAATCTCGCTGCCCCACACCGAGTACGGGGTGGCGGCCTACTACATCATCGCTCCGGCCGAAGCCAGCTCCAATCTGGCCCGCTATGACGGGGTCAAGTACGGCTTCCGCGACCATGACCAGCAAGAACTCCTGGAGATGTATTGCCACAGCCGCTCCAGGGGTTTCGGCGAGGAGGTGAAACGGAGGATCATCATCGGCACCTACGCTCTATCTTCCGGCTACTATGACGCCTATTACAAGAAGGCCTCCCAGGTCCGCACCCTGATCGTCGGGGATTACGCCAAGGCCTTTGCCCAGTGCGACCTGCTGGTCTCCCCGGTCACTCCCGCGCCTGCCTGGAAGATCGGCGAAAAGATCGATGACCAGCTGAGCGTGTATCTCTCCGATATCCTTACTATTTGCACAAACCTGGCCGGATTGCCCGGCATGTCGGTGCCCTGCGGGATAAGCACCGGTGGCCTGCCCATCGGCCTCCAGCTCCAAGCCACGCATTTTGCCGAGGAAAAAATCTTCCGGGCCGGTTATGCCCTGGAACAACGGCTCGACCTGACTGGGAACAAGCCGAAACTGTAGAAGGAAATTGCCACGAACTCCACGAAAGGACACGAAAAGTTCAATAATGACCGGTTCGAGAATTGCAGTGTGCAAAAAGTTCCCTCCCCCCTTGCGGGGTGAGGGTTAGGGTGGGGGGGAGCGGTTTCCGCCGCGATGAACTTCACCCACCCCCCAACCCCCTCCCGTCAAGGGAGAGGGAGCTTACAGCAAGAAACTCATCCACCAACACTGAAAAATTTTCGTGGATTTCGTGGCCCCCATCTCTCTTGTTAAGGATTGCACCCCATGAAACTCCCTGTGCGCGACAACATCGCAAGCCTCATCCCCTATCCGCCGGGCAAGCCCCTGGAAGAGCTGGAGCGCGAGTACGGCATCACCGGCTCCATCAAGCTGGCCTCCAACGAAAATGCCCTGGGCCCGTCCCCCAAGGCCGTGGCCGCCGTGACCGACAGCCTGAAAAACCTGCACCGCTATCCCGACGGCAGCTGTTATTACCTGGCCCGGGCCCTGGCCGAAAAGATCGGCGTGGCCCCGAACCAGCTGGTCTTTGGCAACGGCTCCAACGAGGTCATCCAGCTGCTGATCGCGGCCTTTCTCGGGCCGGACGAAGAGGTGATCACCAGCCAGCCCACCTTTCTCGTCTACCAGAAGGCGGTCCAGGCCCAGGGCGGCGTCAACCGGGTGGTGCCCCTGGTCGGCATGCACCATGACCTGGACGCCATCGCCCGGCAGATCACCGGGGAAACCCGGCTGATCTTTCTCGACAACCCCAACAACCCCTGCGGCACGGTGTTCAGCAACGGGGCCTTTGCCGCCTTTCTCGACAAGGTGCCGGATCAGGTGATTGTGGTCCTCGATGAGGCCTATGTGGATTTTGTCGAGCCAAGCCTGCGCATCGACGCCCGGCAGTATCTCAAACACCGGGTGCCGGTGGTGGCCCTGCGCACCTTTTCCAAGGCCTACGGCCTGGCCGGTCTGCGGGTGGGCTACGGCCTGATGCATGCCGACATCGCCGACTATCTGCACCGGGTCCGGCAGCCGTTCAACGTCAATCTGCCGGCCCAGGCCGGAGCCTTGGCCGCCCTGGGTGATGACGAGCATTACGAGAAAACCATCGCCTTCACCAGAGAGGGCATCGCCTGGTTGAGCAGCGAGGTGGAAAAACTCGGCTGCCGACCCTTTCCCTCCCAGACCAACTTTTTCCTCATCGATGTGAAGGCCGACGGCAGAAAGCTGTACGAAGCCCTGCTCCATCAGGGGGTCATCGTCCGGCCCATGAACGCCTACGGCTACCCGACCTATATCCGGATCACCGTGGGGTTGCCCGCGGAAAACCAGCGGTTCATCAAGGCCCTGACCACAGCGCTTGGCGAGATGGACCATGCTTGACGCCAAAGCCATCGTCACCATCGACGGCCCCTCGGGCGCGGGCAAAAGCACGATCAGCCGGGGGCTGGCCGCGAAACTCCACTTTACCTATCTGGACACCGGCGCCATGTACCGGGCGGTGGGCCTCGCCCTTAAGCGGCAGTCCATTGATCCGGCCGACACGGCCTCGCTCAAAAAATGCCTGGCCGCCATCGAACTGACCCTTGTTGCCCCAGACGGCGATGATGATGTGCGGGTGCTGCTCAATGGCGAGGACGTTTCCCAGGCCATCCGCACCCCGGAGATGGGTCTGGTCGCCTCGCGGGTTTCAGCCAACCCGCTGGTGCGGGAAAAGCTCACCGCCCTGCAACGGCAACTGGGGGAAAAGGGCGGCATTGTGGCCGAGGGCCGCGACATGGGCACCGTGGTTTTCCCCGGGGCGGCCTGCAAGTTTTTTCTCAACGCCTCGGCCGAAGAGCGGGCCCGCCGCCGCCAGAAACAGCTGGCGGAAAAAGGGCAGACCGTTGAGTATCAGGAAATTATGGACCAGATCAGCAAACGGGACTATGATGACTCCAGGCGTCAGCTTGCTCCGCTCAAGCCGGCCGTTGACGCCATTCTTGTCGATTCTTCCAGCATGGACCCCGAGGCGGTCATTGATTGCATGCTGGCCAGCATTGCCAAATCAGCCCGTTAGGTCGCACAGCCAAAAGGAGGACAGCATGACGGATGAAACCCGGTCCCTGAAACGCAGGCACCTTGTGTACTACCTTGAAGTCTACGATGATGACGCCAACAAACTCCTGGGGCATCTCGTCGATCTGACCACCAGCGGCATCAAGCTGGTGAGCAAGCAGCGGATTCCCACCAACCGGAACTACAGACTGCGGATGATGCTGCCGGAGGGGTATTTTTCGCAAAAAGATCTCTATTTCGAGGCGCAGAGCATGTGGAGTTCCAACGATATCAACCCGGATTTTTACGACACGGGATTTTCCGCGCCAAAACTTGAACCCGCCGCCCAGAACATCATCCGCGATCTGGTGAGCCAGATAAGCTTTAACGACTGAAAGGCGCCTCGAATAATCCGTCACACCGGCGAAGGCCGGTGTCCAAATTGTTGGTTTTTTCTGGATTCCGGCCTTCGCCGGAATGACAAAACAGGGATTTTTAGAGGTACTCTAAACAGAAACAGGGACAGAATATGAATACGAATACGGTGCTCGACTGCCGGGGTCTGGCCTGCCCGCAACCAGTGATCAGGGCCAAGGAACTGCTCGACTCCCTTGCGCAGGGCGCAGTGGAGGTGCTGGTTGACAACGAGGCCGCCCAGAGCAATCTGGAGCGTTTCGGCAAAAGCCAGGGTTGCGCCGTGGAAATCCGAGCCTCCGGAGACACCCGCCACATAACGATCAGCAAGGGTTCGCATGGGGATGCCGCCAAGCCTGTTGCCAAGGCGCCAGCCCCGCAGGACTACCGCTGCGACCTGCCCGGAACCGGTCTGGTCTACGTCATTCCCGCCGACACCATGGGGAGGGGCAACGATCCGCTGGGCGCGGTGCTCATGCGGGCCTATGTCAAGACCATCAAGAACCTCAGCCCCCTGCCCGCCAAGATCTTCTTTTACAACACCGGGGTAAAAATCACCGCCACCGAATCCGACCTGATCGCGCCGCTCCGGGAGCTGGCCGCCATGGGGGTGGAAATATACTCCTGCGGCACCTGTCTGGATTTTTTTAACCTCAAGGACACCCTGCTGGTGGGCCAGGTCACCAACATGTTCGAGATCATGGAAGCCATGGCCCAGGCCGCCAAGGTGGTCAGCCCTTACTGAAGGCGCTCCGCCTCCCCCCAATATGCCGGACTCATCTTCCCCCATCTATCTCGACAACGCCGCCACCTCCTTTCCCAAGCCCCCGGAGGTGGTGGAGACCATGCACCGGCTGATCCGGGAGATCTCCTTAAGCCCCGGCCGCTCGGCGCACCGCTTTTCCCTGGCCGCCAGCCGGGTGATCTTTGAGGCCCGTGAGCTGATTGCCGATTTTTTCGGCTGCCCGGACTCAAGCCGGGTGGTATTCACCAGCAATGTCACCGAGGCGCTCAATGTGGGCATTTTCGGGCTGCTCGAACCCGGCGACCAGGTGCTGACCACGGGCATGGAACACAATTCAGTGATGCGCCCCCTGCGCCACCTGGAAAAAACCAGGGGGCTTCGCCTTGAGATTCTGCCCACCTCCTCCACCGGCGCCATCGATCCGGACGATATCCCAAAGCGGCTGAGCGGAAAGACCCGGCTCATCATTATCAATCATGTCTCCAATGTGACCGGAGCCGTGGCCGATCTTGCCGCCATCGGCGCCCGCAAGGGCGGGGCGCTCCTGATGGTGGACGCGGCCCAGTCCGCCGGGGTTTTTCCCCTGGAGATGGGGGCCATGCGCATCGATTTTCTCGCCTTCACCGGACACAAGGGGTTGTTCGGTCCCACCGGCACCGGCGGTTTTCTTCTCCGGGAAGGGATCATGGCCCCGCCGCTCAAGATGGGCGGCACGGGCAGCAATTCAGAACAGGAGGAGCAGCCGCAGCTGATGCCGGACTGTTATGAATCAGGAACGCCCAACACCCTGGGCATTGGCGGCCTGGCCGCAGGCCTGGAATTTATCCGCACCACCGGCCGGGAAACGATCCGGCGGCACGAAGAACACCTCACCCGCCTGCTGCTGGACGGCTTAAGCCAGATACAGGGGGTCACCGTGCACGGGCCACCGGCCAGCGGCAGCAGAGGCTCGGCCGTTTCCCTGACCATGGCAGGCAGAAGCGTGGCCGATCTCGCCTTTCTTCTCGACCGAAGGTTTGGGATCATGGCCAGGGCCGGTCTCCATTGCACGCCCGCGGCCCACCGCAGCATCACCACCTTTCCCCAGGGCGCCCTGCGCCTTTCCCCCGGCTTTTTCAACACCGAAGCCGAGATCCAGGCCGTTCTCGCCGCTCTGGACCAGATCAGCGCCGGGTCATGAATCCATGCGCCCCCTTCCTGTCTTTTGTCCATGCGCGGTCACGCAACTGTTTCAGCTAAGCCGTTGTAACAAAATAATGTCGGCATCTGTATGGTCAAAACGACAGCAGCGCCGCTTACGCTGCTGTTAACGGCGATGGTTATTTCGTAACGGCTCCTATTCCATTTCTAAATCAAAGGTGAATTTGTAGGAGCGACCTCTGGTCGCTGGTCGCGATATTCGCGGCGGATCGCGACCAGAGGTCGCTCCTACAGTGTCTTGGCTTCACTATTGAAATAGAAATGGAATAAGGCAGAAACTTGCCCGTGTCCTGAAGCACATCCCAGATCTTGCCGGGCTGGGTCACGCCGTTCACTCCTGCCAGAGAATGAAATTTGCCTCCAGCGGCACGGAGGCCTCCGCATGATATGGAATCACCCGCAGTGTATAGTCCCTTGCCGGCCGCCCCGCGGATACAGTCGCATGATACCGATAGCCCACACCTGGTCCCGCAAGCATCTCTCCGCGATCCATGGTTACGCGGACGGGATTTGACTCCCGCGGCAGCGGCTCGGCGTACAATTCAACTCGGACCGCTGCCGGCTCCAGTTTGCCCAGGCGGACTTCCACTTGAAACAGGTTCCCAACCGAAGATTCCTGCACCGTGACTTGCCCAAACCGCACCTGCCGCCAATGGTTGGTGAGCGAAATGTGCCATTTTTCCATGGCGACCGCAAGGCTCGCATTGCCTGCCGTGCGCCGCCGGTATGCCGAAGCTGCCGGCATGTAGTAATCGTCGGTATACTCCCGCGCCATCCGATTACAGGAGAACCTGGGCGTCAACCGCGCCATGCTCTGCCGCATCCTGGCCACCCATGCCGTGGGTATTCCACGCTCATCACGGGTGTAGAAGGCCGGCGCCACTTCCTGCTCCAGGAGCAGATACAGCTCCTCGGCTTCCGCCGCATCCCAGGCGGGGTCATGATCATGCTCCTGCCCGTCGCCAAGGGACCAACCCACTCCCGGCTCATAGGCCTCGGCCCACCATCCGTCCAGTTCGGACAGGTTGAGGCCGCCGTTGACCAGCACCTTCATGCCGCTGGTGCCGCTGGCTTCCCAGGGGCGGCGCGGCGTGTTCAACCAGAGGTCCACGCCCTGGACCAGTTCGACGGCGAGCCCCATGTCGTAGTCTTCGAGGAACACCCCGTGCCCACGCACCCCCGGTTGGCACAGATAATCACTCCATTGGCGCACCAGACGCCTTCCTTCTTCGTCCTGGGGATGGGCCTTGCCGGCGATGATAAGCTGCACGGGACGTTGGGCGTCGGTAAGCAGGCGAGTCAGACGGTCGGGATCGGCAAGGAGCAGGGTAGGCCGTTTATAACCGGCAAAGCGGCGCGCGAAGCCGATGGTCAGGACCTTCGGGTCAAGCACCTGGAGACATTGCATAAGGCCTTCTTTTGTAACGCCGCAGGCCGCCTGCTGGCGGGCCAGGCGTTGCCGCACCGCTGCAATAAGCGGCTGCCGTGCCTGGTTCCGCATGGACCACAGTTTTTCATCGTCCACGTTTCGCCAGGCCTGTTCGATGGTTTCCAGGGTGCTGAGCCAGCTGCCCTTGCCGCAATGTTCGGTCCACAGCGCATCGGCCGCCGCCGAATCCCACGACGGCACGTGCACGCCATTTGTGACATGGCCGATGGGGATTTCAGCCAGCGGCCAACGGGGAAACAGGGGGCGAAAAATATGACGGCTGACCTCTTGGTGCAAGCGGCTGACTCCATTCGCCCTGCCGCAACCGCGCAGGGCGAGATACGTCATGTTAAAGGGGTCGCGGTCATCGCCGTCGTGAGCGCGACCCAAGGCAAGCAGTGCGTCCATGGAGACGCCGAGCCCATCGGCATAATTGGAGAAATACTGTGTCATGAGCTCCCGCGGAAAACGATCGAAACCCGCGGCAACGGGGGTGTGGGTTGTAAAAACATTGCCGGCCCTGGTGCCGTGAAGAGAGATGGAAAATGACCGGCCGTTCTGTTCCATAAAACGGCGGGCGCGTTCCAGCACGACGAAGGCGGCATGCCCTTCATTAAGATGACATACCGTTGGCGAGAGGTTCAGCGCTTCCAGCAGACGCCAGCCGCCGATGCCCAGCACGATCTCCTGTCGCAGGCGCATTTCGATTCCACCGCCGTAAAGCTCGCCGGTGATGCCTCGGTCGCCCGGAGCATTAAGGAGATCGTTACTGTCCAGTAAATACAAGGGAACTCGCCCAACCTGCGCCTGCCAGCCGCGCAATTGCAGGGTGCGGCCCGGCAGTTCCACGCTGACGCGCAGCCATTCCCCATTGGGGCCCTGTAATGGCAGCACGGGTAACATGGTGGGATTGTTGTAAGGGAAAAAAGCCAACTGGTCTCCATTCGTGTCGAGCGCCTGGTGAAAATAACCCTGCTGGTAGAGCAGCCCGATACCGATCAGGGGGATACCCAGGTCACTCGCGGTCTTCAGAAAATCTCCGGCGAGCACACCCAGTCCACCTGAATAAATGGGCAGAGCCTCACTCAATCCGAATTCCATGCTGAAGTAGGCCACGGTTTTCAATGCGGCCTCGCCATACCTCTCGTCAAACCAGGAGGATCGGCTCAGATAGGTCTTGCGATAGGCGAGCTGGCGCTGCAACTCATTCACAAAAGTTGCATCGGCAGCCAGCGTTTCCAGTCGCTTTCTGGAGATACTTTCCAGTATCAGCCAGGGATCGCCCGTGGTTTGCCAGAGTTCCGGGTCGGTTTTCCGCCAAAGGACATCGGCGCTATGGTTCCAGTTCCAGCGCAGGTCGAGCGCCAGGTCCGTCAGCCCTTTAAGCGCCGGGGGCAGGGATCGGGGAAGATATCGTTCAGGGTTCATGGTCCGCCTCCCATGGTCAATTCAGGTTTTGGAACAATCACGCAGACATGTTCTCTTCCTCTTCCCCCTCCTCTTCCCTATCCAAAATCGCCCCGGGTTCTTTTTTCACCAGCATGATCGAACAGGGCATCTTCCTGACCAGTTCATCGTTGCTGCGATTGAAAAAAAGGTCTTCCAGGCGGCCCTCTTCATGGGCAAGCATAACCAGAAGGTCAATTTTTTCTTCCGCTATGGTTTTCAGAATCTCCTCGGTGGGCTCTCCTTCCCGGACCAGTTCCTTTATGGACATGCCTTTTGCTTTCTCGGATTCGACAAGCTCGGACAGCTTCCGTCTGGCATCCAGAAGAATATTTTCATACTCTTTTTCAAGCGACAGGGTCCCCATGCTCCAGCCTCTGAGGCCGAAGGGATTGTAAATGCAATGAACAACATAGAGTTGTGCTTCATATTTCCGGGCCAGTGACACCCCGTATTGAATGGCTTTTCTGGATGACTGGATCATTCTGCTGACAACAAGAATACGTTTATATTCGTTCATGATGCCCCCCCCCTGTTGCGTTGATCCATTATCAAATACTCTGGGCAAAAGGCATGCCGGCAAGCGAAAATGGGGATTTAATTTTTCGCTTCGCTAAAGCGCTCTGGTGCCCCATTCCAAGAGATTCGCGAAACTAATCATCAGCCGGCAGTTGCGTTTTCATTATTGTCGGCTTCGCAAAAAGCGCTTCGCCAACGCGGGTTATGTCAGTAACTCGTTGAAATCATGATAGGTGATAATTCCGGTCACGACTTCTTGCGATTCCATCATTAGGGAAACTTCGGAGAACCGTTCGCCTGCCAGGGTTATGATTCCAGATCCTTTTTCATCCGGTCAAATTCGTCCTTGCTGACTTCGCCCTGGGCATAACGCTTTTTCAGAATATCGAGCGGCGTCTCCCGGTGGCCGGAAAATTCCGTCCTTTTACTCCTCCCGAGCCAACGAAAAAGCATAACAATGCCTGCAATAACCAGCGCCCAGAACACCAGCATCATGATCATCCCTCCAATTCCCATGCCGGGTCCCCATCCCTGCCAACAGTCGTTTCCCCACATCATTGTTCCACCTCTTTCAAGACGGGAGCGACGATGAACCCCTCTTGCAAGCCAATTTTCATCGCCGCCGCCTTCTTGCATCGCCGCACAGTCTGGGCAACAGCAAATGTTCTTTTATGCCCTGATGCTTTGTCGCAGCAAGGACGGCTTTGGGGCTTTCCGCACTTGCGCCCCGCGAGCCTTGAGTGATGACGACGAACTCGCCGGCCTTGATCCGCGTCTTGTATTCGCTGCTGCTGCCCTTGGCAATGCGGTAATCAGTGCCTATCCGGAAACGGCCCTTTCGCCCGATTGCCGCGTTGCTCAGTTGCCGAAAAATGCTCACGTACCCCATGTACGCTCCGCTTTTTCGTCTCCCTCGCGCCTTGCTTCTCGAACGAAATTGCTCGGTTCCGGACGGGCACTGATTAATATGCTCAGTTTTCCGTCTTCAGCCTCAATGCCCGAGCGGCATGGCTCATTTAAACTTTGAGACCGCATCGTGAAAGGCCGTCTTGACTTCAGCCCAGGCTTTTTCCGCGCCTGTTTTAAGGTCTTCCCACGCCCCAGGGCCGGCAGCCTTTAACTCCTGCAGTTTTGCCTTGGCCGTATCTCGCTTGTGCTGCAAGGCTTCGATTGTTGTGTAGTATTCAATTTTCGCTTCGGCTTTGGCTTTGTCCGCCTTGGCCTTGAGCAGAGCGATTTGCGCGCTCCATTCCTGCAGTTGCGCATCAAACTTTTCTTCGTACGCCTTTCGTTTGTCGATCATGGCAACCTCCTCGTTGTTGAAACGTTCTGCCGTCCATCAACCGTTTTTTCTTCCCATGACCAGCAAGACAATGCCGCCCACGAGCGTAACAGCTCCCACGATCGGCGGCAGCGGAAGTGTTTTCGTCTTCTCAGTCGTCATCTGGATAGGGCCGAAATCGACGACCTTCTCTCTTGTCGTGTAGGTGATGCCTTGATAGGCAAAGGCCACGATCCCTATAGCGATGAGAATGATGGCTACCACTATCACGGCCTTACGATGATCAATCCACAAACCCGCTGTCGTTTTCATAGATTTTTCCTTGCTGGAAACGGCTTCTGTCGGCAATCAGAGGTCAGGGGGCATCGTCTTATCATATGTGCCGTCTCACATTTGCTCCCCGGATCAAATCTCCGGGGAGCAAATGTGACTTGGCAACGAGCCGGCCGGTTTACTGCTTCCCTTTAAGGTGCATGTTATTCTTGACCGATTTCACCCCCCTGACGCTGCGCGCAACTTCGACCGCCTTGTTGATATCGGCCTGAGAATTGACAAAGCCGCTCAACTGAACCACGCCCTTGAACGTTTCGACGTTGATTTCGCTCGACTTCAGCGAAGCGTCGTTGAAAATTTCCGCCTTTACTTTGGCAGTAATGACGGAGTCGTCAATATACTCTCCGGTTCCCTCTTGCTTTGCCGTCGATGCGCAGCCCAGAAAAGAAGCCAGCAGAATGACGAGAAAAAAGTTAGCGAACAGATTGAATAGTTTCATGAGGATTCTCCTTAGTGTGTGATTTTTTTGATTTTGATCTTCCCAACCCCCTACTCATGAGGCCCTGCTTTTTTTCTCTCTCGCCGAGGCTGTAGAAAGGTGGTCCCCAGTCGCAGGACAGTTTGGCGGCAAAAAAAAGTGAAATTTCTCTTGGTTTTCATGCCGCCAGGAAAGATACCTTCCGGCTCTGCCAGTCCATGATCGAGCCGATCCATACCCGTTTCTTCATTCTCTTCACCTCCTGTATACGTTGGGGGGATTTCGTGAACACACACTCCAATTGATAGAAAAATTGTAGCACAGGGGGCCTGACTTAGGTCAAGGCAATTTTTGTTGCGCTGAAAAGCCAGGGGTCCGCGAAAACAAAAAAGGGAAGCCCGCGCGGGCTTCCCCCATATCGGAAAAGATCTGCGCCTGATGCGGGCCACCCCGGAATTTTTCAAGTATTGACAATCTGTTAGGCCCACGGGATTGTTGCTTGGAGTGTTTGGGGATGGCCGTGTTTGCCAGTTTGGCGGGAAATAGCCATGCTGTTTGAATGTAAGTAAATAAATCGGGAGCCTCCTGGCGGCGGACAGCTCATAACGAGCGAGCGGGGTCGAATGAGTCGCCCCGAGTCAGACCCACAAGGAGGCTCCCATGGAAAATATTCACTACGCCGGCCTGGACGTCCACAAGAAAACCATCGCCTACTGTATCAAGACGGCCACTTGCTGTGGTGGATTGAGTACGAGAAAGAGATGAGATCGG
>JAJZSH010000044.1 GCA_021822005.1 Deltaproteobacteria bacterium
GCAATTTCGTTCGAGAGCAAGGCGCGAGGAAGACGAAAAAGCGGAGCGTACATATGGTACGTGAGCATTTTTCGGCGACTGAGCAACGCAGCAATCGGGCGAAAGGGCCGTTTCCGGATGGGCACTATCTACCTGGGACAGTATCATTGCCCGCAACTTTTTTAAACAAAAAAGAGGACCACCATGATTTCCCAATCCTTTACCGTCACCCAGCCCACCCGGATCCGTTTCGGGGTGGATGCGATCAACGACCTTCCCGCCCTGGTAAAAGAGCTCGGCGGCAGCAAGGTCTTTCTGGTGGTCGATCCGGGCCTTATCAAAGCGGGGCTGGTGGAGCGGATCACCGCCCCCCTTGCCAAGGCTAAGATCGCCTTTGAGATCTACGATCAGGTTGATCCCGAGCCGGGGCTGAAACTGGCCGACAACGGCGCCAAGCTGGCCAAAAAGGCGAAATGCGATTGCGTGGTCGGCGCGGGCGGCGGCTCCGCCATGGATGTGGCCAAGGCGGTCAGCATCCTCCTCACCAACGGCGGCAAGGCCGAGGATTACCTGGGCCTGGGCAAGATCAAGAAACCGGGGGTGCCGAAGATCATGATCCCCACCAGCGCCGGGACCGGGGCCGAGGTCACCTTTACCGCGGTGTTCATCAATGAAAAGACCAAGTCCAAGGGCGGGATGAACGGCGATCCGCTCTACCCGGAGGCCGCCATTCTCGATCCGGCCCTGACCGTCTCCCTGCCCCCGCATATTACCGCCACCACCGGGGTGGATGCCCTGACCCATGCCCTGGAGGCCTTTGTCTCCACCCAGGCCCACGCCATCTCCGACATGTATGCCCTGGAGGCCATTGACCTGATCAGCTCCAACCTGGTCAGGGCCTATGCCCACGGCGGCAACCTCGAGGCCCGGTCCAACATGCTGATGGGCAGCCTGCTGGCCGGCAAGGCCCTGGCCACCGCCGGCGTTGGCCTGGTGCATGCCATGGCCTATCCCCTGGGCGGCATGTTCGGCATCCCGCACGGGCTGGCCAACGCGGTGCTGCTCCCCTATGTGATGGCCTACAACCTCATCGGCAATCCCGGCAGGTTCGCCATGCTGGCCGAGGTCATGGGCGCCAAGGTCGATGGGTTGCCCGAGCGCGAGGCGGCCGAGGCCGGAGTGGAATTCGTCTACCGGATGAATCAGGATCTCGGCATCCCCGCAAGCCTTGCCGAGTTGAAGATCCCGGCCAAGAAGATCCCCGAGATGTCTAAGATCGCCCTCACCGTGACCCGGCCGGTGGAAAATAACCCTCGTAAGCCCAGCCTGGAAGATGTGATCCGGGTCTATGAAACGGCCATGGAAGGGTGGGGTTGAGAAGGGGATAGGTAAAAGGTAAAAGGTAAAAAAAAAACGGTAGGAGCGGCTTCAGCCGCGAAAGAGCCGCGAGAAGAGCTGCAGACAGAGGAGTATATCATGCCCGGTTTTGAGATATTTGGCGAAGAAGAGAAAAAGGAAATCCTGGAGGTGCTGGACACCGGGGTGCTGTTCCGCTACGAATTCCCCGAGCAACGCAAGGGGGTGTACAAGGTCCGCACCTTTGAGGAGAAGTTTGCCGCCTATTGCGGGGTGAAACACGGCCAGGCCGTCACCTCCGGCACCGCGGCGCTCAAGGTGGCCATGGCCGCCCTGGGCATAGGGCCAGGGGACGAGGTCATCACCCAGGGTTTCACCTTTGTCGCCACCTGGGAGGCGATTCTCGACATTGGGGCCATCGCGGTTTTTGCCGAGGTGGATGAAACCCTGAACCTGGACCCGGCTGATTTGGAAAAGAAGATCACCGCCAAAACCAGGCTGATTATCCCGGTGCATATGATGGGCGCGGCGGCCCGCATCGAGGAGATCAAGGCCATTGCCGACCGGCACGGGATCCCGGTCCTCGAAGACACGGCCCAGGCTGCCGGGGCCAGCCTGAACGGCAGACGTCTCGGCTCTTTCGGAGCCTGCGGCACCTTCTCCTTTGACCCGGTCAAGACCATGACCACCGGCGAAGGGGGGATGATCGTGACCAACGACGAAAAGCTTATGCGCGACATGAGCGAGTACCACGACCACGGCCATGACCATGCGGTCAACCCCGGCGGCAGGGGTGGCGAGGGCCGCAGCTTCATCGGCTCCAACTACCGGATGATGGAGTTGCAGGGCGCCATCGGCCTGGCCCAGCTGGCCAAGCTCGACGGAATCGTGGCGGCCCAGCAGCAGAATAAAAAGGCCATGAAGGGTATTGTTGCCAAGCTGCCCGGAGTGACCTTCCGGACCATCCTCGACGAGAAGGGCGACAACGCCTCCTTCCTCGCCTTTTTCCTGCCGGACAAGGACAAGGCCCGGACGGTGAAAAAGGCCCTGGCTGAAAACGGGGCCGGGGCCATCTGTTTTGCCGAAAACACCTGGCATTACTATCCCAAGTGGGAGCATCTGCTGGGTGGGGCCACCCTTGCCAGGTCAGGCTGGCCTTTTGTGGAGCCGGGCGGCAAAAAACGGGTGGTGTACGATGCCCAGGCCTTGCCGAAATCAGCGGTGATCATGGATCGGCTGCTCGTGTATCCGGTGCCCATCAAGCTTTCCGAAGAGCGGCTTGGGCAGATCGCCGCTGCCGTGGAAAAGGCGGTTGCCGCTCTTTCCTGATCCCTTCATTGCCGCGGCGCACACGCCCCTGCTTCGGAGCACCCGGAGGCAGGGGCTTTTTTTGTGGTGCGCCCAGCATGGGCGCACTCTTGTGGGTGCAAGTCCCACCGTAAGTTGATCACCGAGATCATCATCCGGGCGGGATTATTTTTTTCACCTCGCAGTCAATCCCTCCCCGGGCCAGGGTGATGCTGATATTTTCCCCCGGATATACCTCTGCGCAGCTCCGAATGATATCTCCATTTTTTTGCTGGACAATACTGTAGCCTCTGCCAAGAACCGCCAATGGACTTATGGCATGCAGGAGGCCCGCGTTTTTTCCAAATGCTGCTCGCTTGCGCTCCTGTTGGCAAAGCATGGCCTGGACCAGTCGCCTGCGCAGTTCATGGACCCCTTGCCGTTGATATTCGAGGCGCTGTTCCGGGGCATGGCGGGCAAGCGCCTGACCGAGTCTGGCAAGAGCGAGCTGGCGCTGATGTATGGCGCTGGAAAAGGCGAATTGCAGGGAGGCCAGCGCATGGTCTGTTGTCAGGCGGAACTGGTCAAGCAGCGAGGTGGGGTCGCCCAGTACTTTTCTGTGGGTCTGGATGGTGCGGCGGAAAACCGCCAACCTGTCCACAACCGTTCTTGCCAGCCGGTTGCTGAGATTGTGCAGTTGGGCATACAGTTGGGCGCGGCTGGGGACAACCGCCTCGGCAGCGGCGGTCGGAGTTGGCGCCCGGAGGTCCGCGACCAGATCGGCAATGGTGAAGTCAACCTCGTGGCCGATTGCCGAGACAATGGGGATGCGTGAGTCGGCAATGGCCCAGGCGAGCTTTTCCTCGTTGAAGGTCCACAGGTCTTCCAGGGAGCCGCCGCCCCGGCAGAGAACGATCACGTCATTCTGCCCCCTTTCGTTGCAGAGGGCGATGGCCTCAATGATATCTTCCATGGCTCCGCTCCCCTGCACCCGGACCGGGATGATCTCCACGGGAACGGCAGCGCATCTTTTTTTGGCCATGGTGAGAAAATCATGCACCGCCGCCCCGCTGGGCGAGGTGATAAGGGCTATTTTTTCCGGCAGCAGCGGCAATGGCCGTTTTCTCTCCTCGGCAAAGAGACCTTCGGCTGCCAGTTTGCGTTTGAGAAGATCAAAGGCAAGCTGCAATGCTCCCGCGCCCTTTGAGGCAAGGACGTCCACGATGAGCTGGTATTCGCCTCGGGCTTCATACAGGGAAATCCTCCCCCGGCAGACCACCTCCATGCCGTCTTCCGGGGTACAGGCGAGATAGCGCTGCTGGGTTTTGAAAAGCACCGCCTTGAGCTGGGCGGATTCATCCTTGAGGGTGAAATAGAGGTGCCCTGAGTAAGGGCAGCGCAGGTTGGAGATCTCTCCCGCCACGGTTACAAAGGGAAAGGAAACCTCCAGCACCCCCCGGATCGACTGGGTGAGTTCGCTGACGGTCTGGATCTGGTCGCTGGTCATGGAATGCATCCTCACTACCTAGCATGACCCGCATGGCTGGGACAAGTTTTTTGTTCCGTGCTGGTGGCCTGCCGTGGGGTTGCACGACTGCAGGCGGCAAATGGCCATTTAAAATGGCGGATGCATTTTTCGAGCGGAAAAGGTATAGTGTCGGCAAATTTCGTTGTTTCAAGGGAAAAACGTAAGCAGTGCAACAGCGAGGAGTTGAGGCATGTCCGAGCAAAACACCTATTTTCAACAAGAGATCCTGAACAAGCCGTTACAGAAACACGGATTGCTCGAAGAGTTCAATCTGCCTCCCAAGGCTATCCAATTTATCCGCGGCAACAAGCGGAACATCCTTATCGGCCTGGTGTGCTGTGTGTTGGCAATCATGGGTTGGTCCTCCCTGAGCTATTATCTGGCGAGGCAAAATGATCGGGCTGCCGCTCTGCTGGCCGAGGCGGTTGGGCAGGGCGCGGTTGAACAACGCAAGGTGCTCTTGCAAAAGGTTGTTGATGAATATGGGCGGACCGGCTCTGCCATGTGGGCAAAGGTTGAGATGGGTCATCTTGCCTTTGCTGCGCAGCAGTATGACGAGGCAATCAAGGTATATCTGGGGGTGCGGGACGATCTTTCCAAGTCGAGCCCGGTGTTCCCGCTGGTGCAGCTGAACCTGGCCCAGGCCTATGAAAATAAAAATGCACTGCCCGAGGCACTTGCCGCCTATAAGGACTTGGCCGAGATCAAGGGCTTTGCCGGGGAGGCCCATCTGGCCATGGGTAGAATTTATGAGCAGCAGAAGAACGTGCCCCAGGCAAAAGAGATGTATGGCAAGGTGCTGACCGAGGAAGGGGTTTCCCCTGCACTCAAGGAAAAGGTGCAGGCCAAGCTCGATCGGCTGTAGTTTTTTGTCCTTGCTGGATAATCCGGAAAAACCAGAGACGGTACAGGTTGAGTAATGGAGATTATCCGTACGCCCGCTGAGATGACGGCCTGGGCAAACAAGGCGCTTGTTGCCGGAGAGAGAATCGGGCTGGTGCCCACCATGGGGTTTTTCCATGAGGGCCATCTGAGTCTGATGCGCAGGGCCGGAGAAAAGGCGGACCGCACGGTGGTGAGCCTGTTCGTGAACCCCATCCAGTTCGGTGCCAACGAAGACCTTGGCCGATATCCCCGCGATTTTTCCAGGGATTGTCAGCTCGCGCAAGACCAAGGGGTTGATGTTCTTTTTGCCCCCGAACCCCACGACATGTATCCCCCGGAGGCCAGCACCAGGGTCGTTGTTTCGGGCTTGACGGAAGGTCTCTGCGGCAAGAGCCGTCCGGGTCATTTTGCCGGGGTGACCACGGTGGTTGCCAAGCTGTTTCACATCATCAAGCCGCATTGTGCTGTTTTCGGCAGAAAGGATTTCCAGCAGCTGGCGGTCATTGAAAGAATGGTGGCGGATCTCGACTGGGATGTGGAGATCATCGGGCATCCCATTGTCCGGGAACCGGACGGTCTGGCCATGAGCTCCCGGAATGTCTATCTATCTGCTTCGGAGCGCCGGGCAGCTCTCTGCCTTTTCCGGGCCATCGGCCATGCCCGGAGACGGGTGCGCACCGGCCCTGTTGAGGCACCGGTGCTGCAGCAGGAGGTGGAGGAGCTGTTGCTGCAGGAAGGGGTGGCCATCGAGTATGTAAGCATTGTTGATCACGCGACCCTGCGGCCGCAAGCCGTGTTGCAAAAAAGCGCGGTGCTGGCCATGGCCATAAAGGTCGGGGCGACACGGTTGATCGACAACGATAACCTTTTTGACGACTGAGAGAACGACAATGTTGCAATACATGTTAAAATCAAAGATTCACCGGGCCACGGTGATCGAGGCGGATCTTAACTATGAGGGCAGCCTCACGGTGGACAGGGATCTGATGGATGCTGTCGGCCTGTACCCGTATGAGCGGATCAATATCTACAACATCAACAACGGCGAGCGGTTCGATACCTATGTGATTGAAGGGAAGGCCGGGTCCGGAATGATCGGCCTCAACGGCGCGGCCGCCCGCAAGGGGCTGCCCGGCGACCTGGTTATCATTGTCAGCTATGCCCTGTATGCTCCGGAAGAGCTGGCCGGATACAAGCCCAGGATCGTGGTGCTCGACAAGGGCAATCAGATCAAAAACGTGATGCATGTTGAGGAGGCGCAACATCCGTATCGTGGATAGTTTTTTCTCCGGGTGCTCTTTCGATGCGCCTTTCTTTGTCGCTGATCCGTGCAATTTCTTTTTCGATAGATAACAGGTCATGATCCTTCTGGTTGCCGCCACAGAGATGGAAGCCTTGCCCCTGGCCGGGAAAACGGCTGGTCGTTCCCATGAGCTTCTTGTCGCGGGGGTGGGGCCGCTTGAAACAGCGGTCCGGCTCACCCGGAGGTTGTGCGAGGCCAGTGGGGGCATCTCCCTTGTCCTTAATTTTGGCGTGGCCGGGGCCTATGTCGGTTCCGGAGCGGGGCTGCTTGATCTCTGTCTGGCCGAGCGCGAGGTTCTGGGCGATTTCGGGATCTGCCATACGGAAAGCGTTGAGCCGTTTGATGGGCAACTGGCGAGCAGATCTGTTTTTCCGCTGGACTCGCGGTATCTTGTCCAGGCCGCTGAAATCCTCGGGGCGCAGGAGTTGGGCTGTAAAAAAGGCGTATTCGTCACGGTCAACGGGGTCAGTGCCACAGCCGGACGTGGCGCCATGTTGCGCGCTGCTCATAACGGCCTCTGCGAGAACATGGAGGGCGGGGCAGTGGCCAGGGTCTGCGAAGAATTTGCCATTCCCTGCCTGGAGGTGCGTTGTGTCAGCAACATGGTGGAAAACCGCAACCCCGCCAACTGGCAGCTTGCCGCAGCCGTGCACACATGCGGGCAAGCCGTTTCCCTGCTCCTTGACCATCTCGTAATCATCTGAACCAGGCTGGAAACCCGTGTCTTCTCTTGTCGAAAAAAACAAACTTACCCTCGGCTTCTCTCCCTGCCCCAACGATACATTCATCTTTCATTCCCTGGTGCATGGGCAGGTGTGCGGCGATTCCCCGGCTTTTGGCGAGGCCACGCTTGCCGATGTCGAAACCCTCAACGAGTGGGCGCTTGCCGACCGGCTTGATGTTACCAAACTTTCGTTTCACGCCCTGGGCCATGTCCTTGACCAATATGTCCTGCTCATGGCCGGAAGCGCCCTTGGCCGAGGCTGCGGACCCTTGCTGGTCGCGCGGAAAAATTTTTCTCCCGAGGAGTTGCCCCGTCTGACCATCGCCATCCCCGGCAGGTACACCACGGCGGCTATGCTGTTGCGGATGTATTCCCCTTTTCCCCTGACGACCAGGGTGATGCGTTTTGACCGGATCATGCCCGCCATTGTGGCAGGCGAGGTTGACGCCGGGGTGATCATCCATGAGAGCCGTTTCACCTTTCAGGAGCATGGCCTGCTGTTGCTCCAGGATCTCGGCTCCTGGTGGGAGCAGGCTACCGGTTTTCCCATCCCCCTGGGCGGTATCGCGGCAAAGCGGTCCTTGGGCAAGGAGACAATCCAGGTCATCGATCGATGCATCCGGGCCAGCGTTTCTTCCGCCTTTGCCGCTCCGGATGCGGGCATGGTGTATATCCGGCAACACGCCCAGGAGCTTGACGACAAGGTCATCCGGGATCATATCGGGCTCTATGTGAATCCGTTCTCTCTCGATCTGGGCGCGGAAGGGGTTGGCGCGGTGCGGGAATTTTTGAAGAGGGGGAGAGAGCTTGGGGTTTTTCCGCTCCGGTTTTCCTCTCTGCCGTTAACCAGCATGGAATTATGACAGGCTCTGCCTGTTTCTGGTGATACGCCGGGCGAATTCTCTTTTGTTGCGCTCTTTCCGGCTTAACCCAGAAACGTGCTTGACAAGAAATATATTCAGAATATATTTCAAAATTCCCTGTTTTGTAAGGTTTGGGCCAGTGCGCTGCCGTGCACGGTATATTTCCGGTATACAATCCGATCTTCATCGGAAGACGCGTTGAATTCAAAGGTAAGGAATACAGCATGAAACTCACAGGAGCACAGGCATTCCTCAAGTGTCTGGAAGAACATGGAGTCGATCTCATCTTCGGCTATCCCGGCGGGGCACTCATCGATGTTTATGACGAGTTGATGAAAAATGATAAAATCCATCACGTCTTGACCCGGCATGAGCAGGCCGCGGTCCACGCCGCCGATGCCTACGGGCGGATCAAGGGAAGCGTAGGGGTTGCCCTGGTAACCTCCGGTCCTGGCGCCACCAATGCGGTTACCGGCATCGCCTCGGCCTATCTGGATTCCATCCCCCTGGTTGTTTTCACCGGGCAGGTGCCGACCAAGCTGATCGGCAACGATGCCTTCCAGGAGGTGGATATTGTCGGGATCACCCGTCCGATCACCAAGCATAATTATCTGGTGAAAGACGTCGAGGAGTTGGTTCCGATTATTCGGGAGGCGTTCCATCTTGCCAAGACCGGCCGTCCCGGTCCCGTGCTCGTTGATCTGCCCAAGGATGTTTTGGCCAACCGGATTAGCTATCCCGAGCTGAAACCCATCACCATGCGGACGTACAAGCCCACCTACGAGCCGCATCCCGGTCAGATCGAGAAGGCCTGCCAGGCAATGCTCAAGGCCAAAAAACCGGTGATCTACGCGGGTGGCGGCGTTATCCTGTCCGACTCCAACGAGGAATTGACCGAACTTGCCAGAAGGCTGAACATCCCCGTCACCATGACCCTCATGGGCTTGGGCGGTTTCCCGGGGACGGATCCGTTGTCCATGGGCATGCTGGGCATGCACGGAACCTACTTTGCCAACATGGCCGTGGCCAACTGTGATCTGTTGATCGCGGTGGGCGCCCGTTTCGATGACCGGGTTACCGGCCGGGTGGATGCCTTTGCCCCCCACGCCGAGATCATCCACATCGATATCGATCCTTCCTCCATCAGCAAGAACGTCCGGGTGGACATCCCCATCGTGGCCGACTGCAAGCATGCGCTTGACGCCATCAATGCCTGGTTTGGTCGGAGCAAGGATTTCAACGTCGACGAGTGCGTGGAAAAGAATCGGCCCTGGCATGAGCAGATCCGGGAGTGGAAAAACAAACATCCTCTGGGCTATGTCGAAGAAACCGATATCATCAAGCCCCAGTTTGTTATTCAGAAGCTCAATGAGTTAACCGGTGGCGATGCGATCATTACCACCGAGGTCGGCCAGCACCAGATGTGGACCGCCCAGTTCTACCATTTCAACAAGCCCCGCCAGTTTGCCACCTCCGGCGGCCTCGGGGTCATGGGGTACGGCTTTCCTGCCGCCATCGGTGCCCAGATGGCCGCGCCGGACAAGGTGGTCATCGACATTGCCGGTGATGGTTCCATCCAGATGAACATCCAGGAACTGGCCACCTGCAGGCAGGAAAGATTGCCGGTCAAGGTAGCCATCCTGAACAACGGCTATCTGGGCATGGTGCGCCAGTGGCAGGAGCTGTTTTATAACAAGCAGTACTCCTCCACGGTCATGGAAGTAGCGCCGGATTTTGTCAAGGTGGCCGAGGCCTATGGTGCGGTGGGATTGCGGGCGCTCAAGCCCAGCGATGTCGAGCCGGTTATCAAGGAGGCCTTGAAGATTAACAATACCGTGTTCATGGACTTTGTCATTGCCAGGGAAGAAGGTGTGTACCCCATGGTTCCCGCGGGTAAGGCCACCACAGAGATGCTGCTGGTTTAAAAAGGATAGCGCAATGAAACATACTATTTCCGTACTGCTGCAAAATAAACCCGGAGTTTTGTCCCGAGTCACGGGCCTTTTCAGTGGCCGGGGTTTCAACATCGAAAGCCTTTCCGTGGCCCAGACCCTTGAGCCGGATGTTTCCTGCCTGACCCTGGTGACCTCCGGCGAGGACACCATCATCGAGCAGATCACCAAGCAGCTCCACAAGCTCATCGATGTTATCAAGGTCACCGATATGTGTGAGCATGATAATGTGGAGCGGGAGATGGCCCTGATCCGGGTAAAGGCCGAGGCGCACACCCGGGCCGAGGTTTTGCGGATCGTTGATATCTTTCGCGGCAAGGTCATTGATGTCGGGCCCAAGAGCTATGTCGTGGAAATTACCGGCAAGGCCAGCAAGCTCCAAGCGGTGATTGATATCCTGCGGCCCATCGGCATCCAGGAGATTGTCCGTTCCGGAACCATTGCCATGACCCGGGCGCAGAAGTCGTAATCAACCCTTGTCACACAGGGTTCACGGATGAACTGACAGACTGTGGTAACGGTCTGTCAGTTCATTTTTATATGGGCCGAAAGAATCCGGGCCTCAATGAAACCATTTTCTACTGAGACAGGAAACGCATGAAAAAACCACAAGTTCCTGTGGCCCTCGAAGGATACCCGTTCATCGGTTTCGCGGCCTTGACCACCGTGGTCCTTGCCATTCTGGACTATGATTGCAGCGCCTTGCTGGCCTTGTTCACCACGGCTTATGTCCTCTATTTTTTCCGCGATCCGGAACGGATATGGCCCGAGGACGAGGATGTGCTGGTTTCGCCGGCGGACGGCAAGGTTATTCTCATCGAGAAGGTCTTTGATGACAAATTTGTGAAAGAGCACGTCTACAAGGTGAGCATCTTCATGAACCTCTTCAATGTGCATGTGAACAGGGCGCCTTGTCCTGGCACCGTGACCCAGGTGCAGTATTTTCCCGGCATGTTTTTCTCGGCCAACACCGAACGCGGCGCCTTGGAAAACGAGGCCTGCGCCCTTACCCTTGAAACACGGAACAACCGCAAACTCGCGGTGGTGCAGGTGGCCGGTCTCATTGCCCGGCGGATTGTCTGCTGGGCCGGAAAAGGGGATAGATTGATGCGCGGCGAGCGTTTTGGCCTGATCCGTTTCGGCTCAAGGGTTGACCTGTACCTTCCGCAGCAAACCCAGCTGGAAGTCGCGGTGGGCCAGAAAGTACGAGCCGGCGAAACGGTTCTTGGCTACCTCCCCTGATACTCCTTTGCAGAAAAGCATTTTTTCAATATACTAGCTAGGATACAAGTGCGAACTTTGCGCTGTTTGCAAACCATATCGGAAAGGAGGCGCACATGAGCAGGCACCATAGAGCCAAGGGGATTATTGCCACAAAGGGTAAAATCTGTCTGTTGCCCAGTGTTATTACCACGGCAAGTCTTTTTAGCGGATTTTACGCCATCGTTTCGGCAATCAACGGCCAGTATTTTCATGCCGCCGTGGCGATTATTGTTTCCGGAATCTTTGACGGCCTTGATGGCCGGGTTGCCCGCCTTACCGGCACCACCAGCAAATTCGGCATGGAGTACGATTCTCTTTGCGATCTGGTGGCCTTTGGCGTGGCCCCTGCGTTGTTGGCCTACGAATGGGTGCTGCGTCCATATGGGCGTTATGGCTGGCTGGCAGCCTTTCTCTATGTGGCAACCACGGCCCTGCGTTTGGCCCGATTCAACACCCAGGACACCACTTCGACCAAAAATGAATTTACGGGGTTGCCGTGTCCTGCGGCCGGGGGAATGATCGCCGCCTCGGTAATGTTTTGCAGTTTTTTCGAGATTACCGGCACCTTGAGAAATTTTATTATGCTGGGAACCGTATACGGTCTTTCCTATCTCATGGTCAGTTCCGTGAGATATCAAAGCTTCAAACATGCCCAAACCGATGGGGCCAAAAAATTTCAGGTTCTGGTCGGATTGGTTCTGCTCATCATGGTGCTGGCCACCGAGCCGCAGGTTACCCTTTTTGTCCTGGGGGCGACCTACGTTCTATCCGGACCGCTGGCGGCGGGGTACCGTTTGGTGGTGGGTGGCAGGAGTTCTGCCGTGGAAGAACAGGAAAATTCGGTATAAGCTTGGTTTAAGGCGGCATTCTTCTTATGCTGCCCGGGCTGAGAGGAGTGATATGCGATGTCGGATAAAATAGTTATTTTCGATACCACCTTGCGTGACGGCGAGCAGTCGCCGGGCGCAAGCATGAATATGCAGGAAAAATTCCGCCTGGCCCAGCAATTGGTCAAGCTGAAGGTGGATGTGATTGAAGCCGGGTTTCCCGTGGCCTCTCCCGGCGATTTCGAGTGCGTGCGCAACATTGCCGAGCATGTCCGGGGTGCACAGATCGCGGCCCTCGCCCGTTGCAATGTCAAGGATATCGACCGGGCCTGGGAGGCGCTCAAGGCAGGGGAGAACCCCAGGATCCATACCTTTCTGGCCACCTCGGACATCCATCTCAAGCACAAGCTGAAGATGAACCGAGAGCAGGTGCTGGAACTGGCCGTCGCCTCGGTGAAGCATGCGGCCAAATACACGAGCAACGTGGAATTTTCCGCCGAGGACGCCTCGCGCAGCGATCTCGATTTCGTCTGCAAGGTTTTTGGTGCGGTTATCGAGGCCGGGGCCACGACCCTGAATTTCCCGGATACCACCGGCTATGCCCTGCCCGATGAATTCGGCCGCAAGATCGGTTATCTCATCGAGAACACCCCCAATATCCACAAGGCTGTGCTCAGCGTGCATTGCCATAACGATCTTGGCTTGGCCGTGGCCAATTCGCTGGCCGCCATCAACCATGGAGCCCGGCAGGTGGAGTCCACCATCAACGGTTTGGGGGAAAGAGCCGGGAACACGGCCATGGAAGAGCTGGTCATGGTCATCCGCACCCGCGCCGATCAGATGCAGGTGCATACCGACATCGTCACCGAGCATATCTATCCCACCAGCCGGTTGGTCACCACGATCACCGGGATGCCGGTGCAGCCCAACAAGGCCATTGTCGGGGCCAATGCCTTTGCCCATGAGTCCGGGATCCACCAGGACGGGGTGCTCAAGGAACGAACCACCTACGAGATCATGAATCCCGCGGATATCGGGATCTCCACCGGCAACATCGTGCTCGGCAAGCATTCCGGACGCCATGCCTTGAAGGATCGCATTGCGGCCATGGGATACAGCCTCAAGGACGATGAGCTGGACCGGGTTTTTCTCAGGTTCAAGGAGGTGGCCGACGTCAAGAAGGATATGTTTGACGAGGATCTGGAAGCCATCCTCATGGATGAGGTGCTACGGATCACCGAAACCTTCTCCCTGGTGCATCTGGGGGCGATGAGCGGCAACAAGAGCCTGCCCACCGCAGCGGTGCGGCTGCTCATTGACGGCAAGGAACAGGAGAAGGCCTGCATCGGCATCGGTCCCATCGATGCCTGTTTCCGGGCCATTGCCGAACTGACCCAGACCAAAAGCAAGCTCCTCTATTTCTCGGTGAGTTCCATCTCCGGCGGCACCGATGCCCAGGGCGAGGTGCTGGTCCGCAT
Organism: Deltaproteobacteria bacterium; assembly: GCA_021822005.1. Lineage (GTDB taxonomy): Bacteria > Desulfobacterota > Desulfobulbia > Desulfobulbales > Desulfurivibrionaceae > Thiovibrio. The sequence continues at coordinate 13,446 of JAJZSH010000044.1, forward strand.
CGAGGACGAGGGCAAGGTCGTGGTGGGGCAGGGGGCGGATCCGGATATCATCACCGCCGCGGCCAAGGCCTATCTCAACGGCCTGAACAGGCTGGTGTTTTTAAAAAGGGAAACCATGCGGCAGGGGAACTAACGCATCACACGTATTGTTTGTAACCTGCTGATATTTTTTAATTGCCGGGTGATCCCCGGCTGCTGTCCGTAAGGGATTTTACACAATGACTGCTGCAAAAAAGAAATTCAATGTTGCTGTTGCCGGCGCCACCGGCGCTGTGGGCGGCGCCATGCTCGATGTCTTGGCGCGCAGGGATTTTCCCCTGGACGAATTGCGGTTGCTTGCCTCGGAACGGTCCGTGGGGAAAACCCTTACCTTCAAGGGCAAGGAGATTCCGGTTCAGCTCTTGAGCAAGGATGCCTTTGCCGGGATCGACATCGCGCTTTTTTCCGCGGGCGCGACCCGCTCCTTCGATTTTGCTCCGGCTGCCGCGGCGGCAGGGGCCGTGGTTGTCGACAACTCCAGCGCCTACCGCATGGACCCGGAGATCCCCCTGGTGGTGCCCGAGGTGAATCCCCATGCCATTGCCCAGTATAAAAAACGGGGCATCATCGCCAACCCGAACTGCTCCACGATCCAGATGCTGGTGGCCCTGAAGCCCATCCACGACAAGGTGCGGATCAAACGGATCGTGGTTTCCACCTACCAGGCAGTTTCCGGCACCGGGGCCAAGGCCATCGACGAACTCAAGCAGCAGGTGCTCGATTATGCGGCTGGCAAGCCCATGACCCATAGCGTGTACCCGCACCAGATCGCCTTCAACTGTCTGCCCCAGATCGACAGCTTCCTTGACAACGGCTACACCAAGGAAGAGATGAAGATGGTTAACGAAACCCGCAAGATGTTTGAAGACCCGACCATCGGCGTTACCGCCACCACGGTGCGGGTTCCGGTTTTCTACGGCCATTCCGAGTCGGTCAATATCGAGACCGAGAAGAAGATCACCGCGGCCGAGGTCAAGGCCCTATTGAAGAATGCCCCGGGCGTAAAGCTGGTGGATGAGCCCACCCTGGGCCAGTACCCCATGGCCGTTGACTGCGCGGGCAAGTTCGAGACCCTGGTGGGCCGGATTCGCGAAGATGAG
>JAJZSH010000337.1 GCA_021822005.1 Deltaproteobacteria bacterium
TGCCGGGCAGGGCAAGAAAGGGGGGGCGGCCGCCTCCCTTGTAGCCGGGGCCGGGGCAAGCCCGCACGAAGATGAGCCCGTTGTGCCCAAGGTGCATGCCCCGGTAAAGCTTGGGGCCGAGGCCGGGGCAGAGGATGACTCCTTTCGTCTCCTGCCCGCCGCCAGCGGAAAACACCGGCTTCCGCCTTTGTCCTTGCTGGATAAGCCGGAAAACCGGGAGCTGGCCGTGGATCGCGAGTACTACTATGCGGTCAGCGCCGAACTGGAAGAAAAACTCAATGATTTCGGGGTGGTGGGCAAGGTGGTTGGCATCTCCCCCGGCCCGGTGATCACCACCTATGAATTTTCCCCGGCTCCGGGGGTCAAGATCAACAAGATCATCGCCCTGGCCGACGATCTGGCCCTGGGGCTCAAGGCCGAGAGTGTCCGCATCGTCGGCTCCATTCCCGGCAAGGCCGCGCTGGGGATTGAAATCCCGAATCCGACCCGGCATATTGTCTATGTCCGCGATATCTTCGCCCATGAAAAATTCCAGAAGGCGGCATCCCGGCTCACCATCGGCCTGGGCATGGATGTGGTGGGCAATCCGGTGATCGCCGATCTGGCGCGGATGCCCCATCTGCTCATTGCCGGGGCAACCGGCTCGGGAAAAAGCGTGGCGGTCAACACCATCATCTGCTCGATTCTCTTTAGGGCCACGCCCGAGGAGGTCCGTCTGCTGCTGGTGGACCCCAAGCGGATCGAGCTTTCCTGCTACGAGGATATCCCCCACCTGCTGCATCCGGTGGTGGTGGACCCCAAACTGGCGAGCCGGGCCCTGCTCTGGGCGGTGCGGGAGATGGAGCGCCGCTACCAGCTGATGGAAGAGGCCAAGGTCAAGAGCCTGGCCAGCTACAACGCGGAGGCCATGGACAAGCTGCCCCTGATCGTCATCATCATCGACGAGCTGGCCGACCTGATGATGGTCTCCTCCCGCGAGGTCGAGGATTCCGTGGCCAGGCTGGCCCAGATGGCCAGAGCCGCGGGCATGCATCTGATCCTCGCCACCCAGCGGCCCTCGGTGGATGTGCTCACCGGCCTGATCAAGGCCAATTTCCCCACCCGGATGTCGTTCAAGGTCTCCTCCAAGATCGACTCCCGCACCATCCTGGACGGGAGCGGGGCCGAACACCTGCTGGGCGCAGGCGACATGCTGTTCATGCCCCCCGGCTCCAGCAAACTGCAACGGATCCACGGCGCCTACATCTCGGACAAGGAAACCGAGCGGATCGTGACCTTTCTCAGGGAACAGGGTTCTGTCCGCTATGATGAAACAGTGCTGAAGATCGCCGAAGAATCCGAGGCAGCCGAGGGTGACGAGGGCGGGGACTCGGACGAAAAATATGACGAGGCCGTGGCCCTTGTCTGCGAGTCGGGCCAGGCCTCCATCTCCATGGTGCAGCGGCGGCTGAGGGTGGGCTACAACCGGGCGGCCCGGATGATCGAACTCATGGAAAGGGAAGGGGTGGTCGGCCCGGCCGACGGCTCCAAGCCACGTGAGGTCTTGGCTCGAAAAAGTTATTGATTATTTTCTGCTCCGGCTTGCAAGAATTTAATGAATGACTAAATTACAGGGCAGAGATGTTCTGTTTTTTTATAGGATTTGGGTGAGGAATGAATATGAGAGTGGCTGGATCGCCAATTGATATAACCAAGGTCAGAACGGTTGTGTACCACATGCCGGATGGCCAGCAGTTTTCCATCAACATGGAAGGCATTGAGCAGTTTGTCGAGCTCGGACCGGGTCGGGTCTGCGACACCTCGGAGATCGACGGGGTGCTGCATTTCTTTCCCCGTGGCAACGCCTAGCCCCAGGGAAATTCCTTTTTTCGGCAAACCGATGCTGATCAACCCCAAGAGCGACGGCCATGTCCACACCCGGCTCTGCCACCACGCCGCAGGCGAGATGGAGGAGTATGTTGTCGCCGCCATCGGCAAGGGGCTTGAGGAGTTGGTCTTTCTGGAGCACCTGGAATGCGGCATCCGCTACCGCGAGGCTACCTGGCTGACTGCGGAGGATTTTGTCGCTTACCACCGCGAAGGGCAGAGGCTGCAACAGGTTTACGGGGACAGGCTCCGCATCGGCCTCGGGGTGGAGGTGGGCTATAACCCCAGGCAGACGCCGGAGATTCTTGAATTCCTCAAGCTGTATAGCTGGGACCGGGTCGGTATTTCCTTCCATTACTACGAGATCAACGGCCGCCACTACAACGTGGTGAGCCGCCGCAAGGCCAATCTGGAGCCCTTGGGCAAACAAGGGGTGGAGCGGGTGATCTCCGACTACTTCGCTACTCTGCAGGAGGCGGTCGAGGTTATGCCCGGCACGGTGCTTTGTCATTTGGATGCCGTGCTTCGGCATCACCCCGAGGTGCATTTTACTGCGGCGCATCAACGGCAGATCACGGAGATCTTTCAGGGGATGCTTGGTAAGGGCATGGCTTTGGAAGTGAATACCTCTGGGTTTTCCCATCGGGGGGAGCAGTATCCGGCGGTGGGGATTCTTGATGAGGCGATTGCTCTGGGAGTCCCGCTGGTAGCTGGGTCTGATGCGCATCGGCCTGGGGAGGTGGGGCGGTTTTTTGAGAGGTTGGTGGGGTAGGGGTGTT
>JAJZSH010000338.1 GCA_021822005.1 Deltaproteobacteria bacterium
GCGATTACTCCTTTGAACAGGCGCTGCTTGCCGCGGACCTCCTGATGGAAGAGGAGAAAGAAAGCTGTCTCGTCCTTGGCGCGGATGAGGGTCATCGGATACTGTCTCCCCTGCTCGATCCCTCCATTGCCCCTGGAACCATTTTGGCCGACGGCGGCGGCGCCTTTTGTCTGAGCAGAAAAACAGAGGGTGCGCAATGCCTGGTCCGTATTCCTTTTTATCAAAGCGGCGCCGCAGAGGGATGCGTCAATTCGTTGATCTCCGCCCTGGGCGGGGTTCAGACCCTGAAAGACAAATATGCGCTCCTGCTGGCAGGCATCCCCGCAGCGGTACGGGAAGAGGGCGAGGGGCAGCTGGCACGGTTCATGGAACAATCCGGATTACAGGCCCCGATAATCCGCTACCGCGAATTTACCGGTGAGTTTGCCTCGGCCTCGGCCGTGGCCGCGGTCATGGCCGTTTCCTTTCTAACCTCGGGGAAGGCGCCCGGACCATTGGTGTCCGGCGATGCTCTTGCGCCGGAGAGTAGCAAAAATGCCATTCTGGTGCTTGGTCTGGGGCGATATCTTTCTGCCATGGAATTTTCCCGTCCATGAGAATACTGCTCATCTCGCCCAATACCCTCACCGTTCCCTATCCGGTCTATCCCATCGGACTGGACTATGTGGCGGGGAGTATTTCCGGAGGGCATCAGGTCAGGATCGCGGACATGAATGTTTTCTCCCTGGAGGCTCTGGCCGGGATTCTGCGGGATTTCTCTCCGGAAATTATCGGCCTCTCCTGCCGCAACATCGACAACACCGAGGCTGGTGATCCCCTGTTTTTTATCAGTGAATACCGCAAGCTGGTTGTCTGGTTGAAAGAACGCTCCACAGCGGTGCTTGTCTGCGGCGGCAGTGGCTTCACCATTATGCCGGAGCGTGTTTTTGCCGCCCTTGGCGTGGATTACGGGATCATCGGCGAGGGGGAGAGATTCGGCCTGCTGGTGGATGCTCTGCAACAGGGCTTGGACCCGACGCAGATTCCCGGCATGATCTCCCCTTCTTTCTCTTCCGGGACGCCCGAACCCTGGCCCGGGAAACAGGTGCGTGCATTCCAGCGGCAAGCATCCCATGTAGAGTTTTACCTCAAAAGAGGGGGGATGCTGAATCTGCAGACCAAGCGGGGTTGCTCTTTCAACTGCATCTATTGCCCGTATCCCCATCTCGAGGGAAAAAAGCACCGCTTGGTCCGCCCTGACGAGGTGGCCAGGACCGCCTTGGACCTGCAGGAGGCCGGAGCAAAATATCTTTTTCTCACCGACTCCGCCTTTAATTCGGATGTGGCCCACAGTCTGGCCGTGGCCAAAGCTTTCAAGGCCGCCGGTCTTTCTATCCCTTGGGGCGGCTTTTTTGCCCCGCTCAGGCTGCCGGCTGATTATTTTTCCATCATGGCCGACGCCGGTCTCAAGCATGTGGAATTCGGCACCGAGTCGCTCTCCGCGGCCATGCTTGCCACCTATCGGAAACCATTCGGGGTTGACGAGGTCTTTGCCGCCCATAAACAGGCCCTTGACGCCGGACTGCATGCGGCCCATTACTTCCTTCTGGGTGGTCCGGGGGAATCTCCCGCCACGGTATCGGAATCCCTTGATCACATCGAAAGGCTCAACCGGACGGCGCTGTTTTTTTTCATCGGGATCCGGATCTATCCCCATACCGCCCTCTATGACATTGCCCTTGAGGAAAGGAAGATAAGCCGGGAGACAGATCTGCTGCGGCCTGTCTTTTACGAGGCCGATGCAATCGACCGCGACACCATTGAAGCCCGGATTATGGCAAGGGCGGATAAGCGAAGCAACTGGATCATCGGCTCCGGCGGCGCAAGGAGTGCGGCCGCGGTCAAGAAGATGTACGACCGGGGACATACCGGACCGCTCTGGGAATTTCTTACCGGATAACCTATCCTTGCAGCAGCGACTCCCTTGCGCGTTTCCGCCCCCGGTGGTATAAGTTCTTTAGTTTTCAGGAAGAACAGGAATCGCAGGGCGGCACCACCAGATTGATCTTTACCCAGGACTTGATGCGATAACTTGAGCTCTTTGCTGGTTGAAACCGAAGCGAGACAATTGCCCAAAGACGAGATAACTGCCCGGGTGACAACGGATGGTCAATCGCCTTGGTTTTCCGGGCACTTTCCTGATAATCCGATCCTGCCGGGAATTGCCCAGTTAAAAATGGTTGCCGATATTATTGCCGCCTCCAGGGAAGATGGCATTCACCTGACCGGCTTGAGCCGGATCAAGTTCAGAAAAATCGTAAGACCCGGGGAACTCCTTGACATTCACGCCACATTCGTCCAAATAAAAAAGCAATATCTGTTCCGGATAACCAGCGGAAATGAGGAGGTTTGTTCCGGAATGATGCTTTTTGCCCAAAAAAGTTAAATATAGAGACTTCCATGAACAACGACCTTACTCAGACCATCACCCGAATCGCTGAAATTATTATCAGCGAACTGAAGCTGGAAGATGTCACTCCCCAGACCTTTGATCCCGACCTTGATCTGGTGGACGAAGTGGGTATCGACTCCATGGACCTGGCGACCATTGCCCTGGTTCTTCGCGATGAATATGGCATCCG
>JAJZSH010000045.1 GCA_021822005.1 Deltaproteobacteria bacterium
CCGCAAAAAGGGCGGGACACTGGTTTCCAGGGTAACGGCGCAGGCAACCTGGGTGCCGCCCATGGTTATCAGCAACGAGGCATAGGCCTGGGGCTGGAAGCCCTTTTCCACAGTTACCGGCCGCAACGCATCCGCGGCCCGTTGATCGTTTCGCATAATGAATTTCCTGGAAATAATGAAAAGAGTGCATCTTAGAGATCAAGAAAGGTGGTGTCCCGATTCAACACCCGGCACCCGTCTTTTTCAACCACCGCCATGTTTTCAAGGCGGATCCCGCCCCAGCCCGGGATATACACCCCCGGCTCCACAGTGACCACCATCCCGGCGGCAAGGGGCTTGCGGTTCCGGTAGTTGAGCGAGGGGCCTTCGTGGACGTTCAGGCCCACCCCGTGGCCAAGGCCATGGCCGAACCGCTCGCCCAGCCCGGCCCGTTCGATCACGCTTCGGGCGATCTTGTCCACCGCCATCCCGCTTATCCCGGCCCGCAGGCTATTAAGCCCGGCCAATTGCGCCTTGCGCACCAACCTGAACAGCGAAACCGTTTTGGCGTCCGGCGTCCCCAGCACCACGGTCCGGGTCATGTCCGAACAGTAGCCGTCCAGAACGAGTCCCATGTCAATGACAATGGTTTCCCCTGTGGCCAGCGGTCTGTCGGAGGGAACCGCATGGGGCAGGGCCGCGTTGGCCCCGCCGGCGACGATGGTCTCGAAACCCGGCCGCTCCGCGCCCTTGAGGCGCATGGCGTTTTCGATGGCTTGGGCCACCTCTTTCTCGGTCCGGCCCGGCCGCAGGGTGCGGTATATCTCCTGAAACACCGCTTCGTTGAGGAGAACCGCGCGTTCGATCCTGGCCAGCTCCGCCGTATCTTTTTGTAACCGGAGCTCCTCGATAAAACCGGTGAGCGGCGCCAGCCCCACCTTGAGGGTGTCCGTCAGCTTGGCCAGGGCCTGGGAGGTGGAATGCAGGAAATAATGGCTCTCAAAGGCCAGCCTTGTGATGCGGTGCTTCTTGAGCAGGGAGCGCAGCAGGGGGAACAGCCCACGGGGATAGAGCTTGACCCGAAAACCCGCGGCCTCTTGTTCCGCCTGCAGATAAAAGCGGGAGTCGGTGAGCAGATAGGGCTCGCCCTCGCAGGGAATGAGCAGGACGCCCGCGCTTTCGTTGATCGAATGATCCCTGGCCGTATAGCCGCTCAGATACCGGCGGTTTTCCGGCTGGGTCACCAGGATGGCGTCAAGCCGGCGCCGCTTGAGGCTGCGCCTGATCCGGTCAAGGGCTCCCTGCATCACCATGACCGTCAATGCATGAAATGGACAAAAACCTTGACCCCGAACCGAAAGAGCTTGCCATGCAAGCCCTGAATGGCCAGGGTGAGATCAGCCTGTCCGAAATCCACCTGGTAGCGGAACGGCTTGTCCAACTCCGTGAGGAAGGCAAAGCACGGCTTGTTGTAGCGCGCCTCCGCCCCGGTCGCGTACCAGTCCTTGAACCTTTTTTCAACCTCGGGCAGATTCTTGGGATCGGCCTCTTCCACATCGAGCCAGATTTCTGCTTCCACGCCTCTCTCCTTTCCTGAACCGCCCCTTGGCTTACGGGGCAACCTCCATGACCAGATGGTGTTCGACCAGATCTTTCAGCTGTTTCAGGGCCTGGCCGTACTGTTCGTTGAGCTGGCCTTGAATCCTGGCCCATTCCTCCTGAAACTTCGGGTGCTGGGCGGGTTGCAGCTTCATGGCCATGCCGGTCTGCTTGGCCAGATTCTGCTCCATCAAAGCCATCTGCTGGCTGAACTGGGCTTCCAGCTGTTCTTTCAGCTGCTCGCCATGCTGCCGGTAGGCATCGAGAATCTTTTTCATTTCACCTAAAATCTTGAGCAACTGTCCATCCCCCTGCCCGATTTCAACCAGGCCATGCATGGCTTTTTCAGCATTTACCTGCTTTTCAGCCTCACGGGCCAGGAAAATATTGCGCAGCATGGCCTGCACCGCCCCTTTCCGCACCGGGCCTTTCTCACCCGGCGGCAAAGCGACAAGCCTTTCTCCCAGGCCCACCCCTTCCCCCCGCATGTAGGCGGCGCCGAGACGCATGCCCTCCTTGAGCTGTTCCTCGGCGAGGTAATTGCCTTCCGCAGCCCCGGCAGCCATTCTTGCCGCCCGCTCCAACACCATATCCATGGTACTCTTTATTTCCGCCACGGAAAACAGCCTCCTTGAGTCTTCATTTTTTTACGCGTGCCTCCGGCAAACATACACCAAGGCCTCCACCATTTCCAGCCCTGTATTTTTTCCTTAGCGCGGGAAGGCGGCCATGATCCCGCCGTCCACCGGCAGGGTGGCGCCGGTGGTGGGGGTCTGTTCGCCGGCGAAAAAAACCACCGCGTTGCCGACATGGTCGGCATGCACCGTGGTTTTCAGGAGATTGCGCTGGCGATAATAGTCCTTGAGCCCTTCCGGATCGAGATTGCGGGAGCGCATCCGCTCAGGCCCCACCACATCCCAGAGACCGGAGGAAACGCCCGCATCATCGAAAATCGCATCGGCATTGATCATGTTCACCCGCACGCCAAACTCCGCCAGCTCCAGAGCGGCAACCTTGCCCAGTTGGTGTGCCCCGGCCTTGGAGGCGCTGTACGCACCAAAGGCCGCGCCAGGGGCGAAGACATTTTTCGAGCTGTTGATCACGATGCTGCCGCCGGTGCCCTGGAGCCGCAGAATCGGGATCGCCCCCTTGATCACCTGAAACACCCCAAAGCAGTTGACCTCCATGACCTGCCTGAAGGCCGCCTCGCTGAGGTCGGCAAGTTTTGCCACATGGGCGATGCCGGCGTTGGGCACCAGGATATCAAGGCCGCCGCACTGCATGATAAGCTGCTCCATGCCGGCCCACACCGATTCTTCGCTGGTCACGTCCATGAGCAGCGGGGAAACCTGGCGGCTGCCAAAGGTGTCGGCCAGGTTATGGCAGACCGTTTCCAGCCGTTCCTGGTTGATGTCGGTCATGAAGACTCTGGCTCCGGCCTCCAGGAGCTTGCGGCCGATCCCCATGGCAATGGCCCCGCCCCCCCCGGTCACCAGGGCGGTCCGGCCCTCGAGGGGTTTTGGCTTTGCCTTGCCCAGCTTGGCCTGCTCCAAGGGCCAGTATTCCATGTCAAAAATAGAGTCCGGCGCAAGCTCGTGGTAAGGGCCAAGAGGTGCGCCCCGCAACTTTGCCGCGATGGTATGTTCGGCGATATCCGCGGCAATCCCGGCATCCTTCTGACTGAAGCCGGCCGCGACCAAGCCCAGGCCCGGCACTAGAACAACCCGCGGCATGGAATCAAGCTTGGTGCGGCTGACCTTTTTCGCCGCCACCTGGGCCGCGAAGTACTGGTCATACTCCTCCTGGTATCGGGCAAAGGCGCTGTGCACCGCGGTCAGGGTCTCGTCCTCGTCCAGCCCCGCCACCTCAAGCCACAGGGGATAATTCTTGGTGCGGATCACATGGTCCGGGGTGAGCACCCCATTCACGAAAAGCTCTTTGGCATCGGCCCGGGCGAGGGTGGCCAGGATCTCCTCATTCTGCCGGACGGCCAGCTGCATGGTGCGGCGGCGACCCGATTCCTCGACAAAACTCAAAGAGCCCCGCAGGATGGGCAGCACCACCGAGGGTTGCACCACCCCCGGGTCGACGGCGAGGCCTGGCGTTGCCCCGGCGCCGCGCCTGGCGAGATACGCCTCGGCCCGGCTCACAGAGTCGATCATCCTGTCGTAGGAGGTTTTCGCCTCATCGCCAAAGGTGAAAATGCCATGGTTTTCAAGAATGATACAGTCGATTCCGGGCCTGCTTTCATAGAGTTCAGCCATGGCCCTGGCCAGGGGCAAGCCCGGCATGATAAAGGGCAGGATACCGATATTTTCGCCCAGGGCCTCGTGCAAATGCTTTTCACCGTCTTCCCGGTTGGTCAGGGTAACAATGGCATCGGCATGGGTATGATCGATGAACCGGTGGGGCAGAAAGGCATGCACCAGGGTCTCGATGGAGGGATTGGGCGAGGTGGCGTCAAGGAGATGGGTGCGGAACTGGTTGACCATCTCCGCATCACTCAAGATATCAACCAGGCGCAGCTTGCGCAGATAGGCCAGATCAAGGCCGGGAAAGCCCTGGGGCGCGATGACCCCCAGATCCCAGCCGCTGCCCTTGATATAGAGGATCTCCTGTTCTTCCCCGACCAGATTGGTGATGAGGGCCTTCACCGAGGTATTTCCCCCGCCATGCAGAACAAGATCTTCTTCCGCGCCAAGGAGCCGCGAGGTATAGACCCTGAGGGCAAGTTCCGGCGGGCAGAGGGGGTAGGCCCTTACAAAGGCCTGGGCATCTTTTTCATCATAACGGTTCTTCATGAAACGGGTTCTCCTGAAAATGGGGCCACAAGCCGGGGGAAAGCACTCAAGGGTTTAACCATTTAATAAAACCCTTACACCACAACCGTCCTAAAAAGCTGACTTCTCTATGTTTTTCCTTGACACCCCCCTCAGATGGATTACACAGAAAGATGGTTGTCATCATACAACAGTTGTTGCGGATCGTGCACCTTTCCTTTTTGCTGAAGGAGTCTTTTTGACGGTATGGCTGTATATCAGGGTGAAGATACAGTCCAGCTCATCAAGGACGCCGCGGACATCGCCGAGGTCATCGGCGAACACGTCTCCCTCAAGCGCGCAGGCGCCAACCTCAAGGGGCTCTGCCCCTTTCATTCCGAAAAAACGCCTTCCTTTACCGTCAACCCCGATCGCAAAACATACCACTGCTTTGGTTGCGGCGAGGGGGGAGATGTCATCAGCTTCATGATGAACTTTCACCGGCTGAACTTTGCCGAAGCGTTGAAGGAACTGGCCCGCAAATACCAGATCGCCCTGCCGGAGAAGCCGCTTAATCCTCAGGAGCTGGAAAAAGCGCAGAAGCGGGAGGCGTTGCAGGTCGCCAATGAAAAGGCGGCCGAGCTCTTCCATCAGCTCCTGCTTTCCGATCCGGGCGCGCAAAAAGCCCGCGAGTATCTTGACAGGCGGGGCATCCCGGAGGAAATCACCCGGGAATTCCGCCTGGGGTTTGCCCCGGACAGCTGGAATTTTCTCGTCAACTCTCTGCCCAGGCGGAACATCGCCGCCGAGGCGGCCAAAGAGGCAGGCCTGATCGTGGCCAGGGAGAACGGCGGCTTTTATGACCGCTTCCGCAACCGGGTCATGTTTCCCATTATCGGTCTGACCGGCAGGGTCGTCGCCTTTGGCGGCCGTATTCTGGACGACGGCCAGCCCAAGTACATGAACTCGCCGGAATCCCCGGTCTTTGACAAAAGCCGGACCCTGTTCGGCCTCTATCACAACCGGGAACACATCCGCCAGGCCAAAAACTGCCTGGTGGTTGAAGGCAACTTCGACCTGCTGTCCCTGGCCGTGCATGGGGTGCGCAATGTGGTCGCCCCCTTGGGCACCGCCCTGACCCAGGCCCATATCCGCTCACTCAAGGGCTACACCGATGAGGTGATCCTTCTTTTTGACGGCGACCAGGCGGGACTCAAGGCCGCCATGCGCTCGGTCCCGCTTTTTCTGAGCGAACAGGTCACGGCCAGAATCGCCGTGCTGCCCGAGGCCCATGATCCGGACACCTTTGTCCGGGAGTTTGGCCGGGAGGCCTTGGGCAAACACCTTGAAACCGCCATGCCGCTGCCGGAGTTTGTTTTTGACAAGCTCGTTGCCCAATATGGCCTGACCGTGGCCGGCAAGACCAAGATCGTTGCAGAGCTGCGGGAGCTGATCAAGGCCATTGGCGATCAGCATCTCCAGCGCACCCTCTTTGTCTCGCATTTCGCCAGAAAACTTGGCCTTAGTCCGCAGCAGCTCCTTGAGGGGGTCATCACCCCCCGGCCAACAAACACCCAAACCGCGAGACCCACTGCCTCGCAGGGAAAAGGCGAGGCCCAGCTCCCCCTGAAACAGCGGCAGCTGCTTGAATTCCTGGTGGCCTACCCGGAATATCTGCCCGCCTTTCTGGAAGCGGGCCTCGAAGAGATTATCATGAACCAGTTCGGCCTTGCCATTCTCCATCTGCTCAAAAGGCAGCCGGACCTCTCCGGCGGGTCGGAACAGCTCCTTGAGCTTGCCACCGGCCCGGAACGGTCTTTTATTTCCAGACTGCTCATCTCCACGCCCTCGCATTCCGAAGAGATGAGGGAACAGATGGCCCAGGAAATGCTGAGTTGGCTCACATCAACCAGCCTGAAGGCAAAAAAAGAACGGCTTATGCAGCAAATCAGCGAGGCCCAGCACACCCAGAATGAACAGCTCCTGATGGAGCTGATGATCCAAAAAATCCATATGGACGAGGCGCTGCATTCTTAGGGCCAGAACTTCGATCGACAGCTTTTGTTAAGTTAAAGTGGTGGGGCGAATTAACTTAGGAGCCGTTAAAAAATAACCTGTACTTTCTTGACCATTTCGTTACGGCTCCTTATGCCGTTCGCGGGATCACAATTGTTCAAGCTATTTTTTAACGACGGCTTAGGAGGGTGAAAAAGCTATGGCGAGGCACGAGAAAGGATCCAAACAACCAAGAATAACCGCCGCCAAGAAAATGGCAAGCGTCCTGCTGGCCGAGGATGCCTTGCTTGAAAGTGAGGGGGAAGAGGAAAGCGGCTGGTCGGTTGAGCGCCCGAGTAATCTGACCGCCATTTTTGATCTGGATCTGGACAGCGAGGGCGATCTGGAGGAAAGCTTACATCCGGTCGGCCAGGAGGATGACAGTCCGGGCGGAGGGTTGATTTCAAAGGCCCGCGATCTTTCCGGAAACCAGTTGGATCCGGTCAAGGCATATCTCCAGGAAATGGGTTCTGTCGGCCTGCTTTCCTCGGACGAGGAAACCGAGATCGCCAAAAAGATCGAAGATGGGGAAAAACTTATCCAGGACACCCTCCTGACAACGCCGCTGGCCATTGAATACCTGCGCGAAGTGGCGGACAAGATGCTCGCCGGAAAACGGACCATCACCGATGTTCTGCGCGGCCTGGATGAAACCGATAAGCAGGTCAACGAAGAAAAAAAGGAGCACTTCCTCTGGCAGATCAGCGAAGCGCACCGGCTCAACGAAGAGCTCTCGGCCTTCCGTCTCGACCTGATGGATCCCGCAATAACCAAGGCCGAAGCCCAGAAAATCAGAATCCGTGTCAAACGCAACGGCAAGGCGATCGCCAAACTTTTTGAGCACGATCGCTTCAGCGCCAAGCATCTCTCCGCCATCATCGCCCGGCTGCGCAAACAAGGGGCCAAACTTGCCCCGCCAGCCCAGATCAGGGAAGACAAGGCCAGATATACCCTCTATCTGCAGGGCTGTGTCAAAACACATGGCATCGACCATGAATCCCTGACCACCCTGCTTGCCGAAATCACCGCCGGGGAAAAAGTCAGCCGTGAATCAAAAAACGCCCTGGTGCAGGCCAACCTGCGTCTCGTGGTCAGCGTGGCGAAAAAATATGCCAATCGGGGGCTGCAGCTGCTCGACCTTATCCAGGAAGGCAACATCGGCCTGATGAAGGCCGTGGAAAAATTCGAATACCGCCGGGGCTACAAATTCAGCACCTATGCCACCTGGTGGATCAGGCAGGCCATCACCCGGGCCATTGCCGACCAGGGCCGCACCATCCGTATCCCCGTGCACATGATCGACACCATCAACCGTCTCCTCAAGGGCGCCAAGGATTTTCTCCGGGAAACAGGCCGTGAACCCACCCCCGAGGAAATGGCCGAACGGCTCGATGTCGATTTGAGCAAGGTCAAGAATATCCTGAAAATCGCCAAGGAGCCCCTGTCCCTGGACACCCCCATCGGCAGCAGCGAAGACAGCTATCTTTCCGATTTCATAGAAGACGTCGACTCCCTGTCGCCGGACGAGGCAACCGCCATGGAAAGCCTGCGGGAAAATCTCCGCAACGTCTTGCGCACTCTCTCCCCCCGGGAGGAGCTGGTCTTGCGCATGCGCTTTGGCATCGACACCTCGGTTGACCTGACCCTGGAGGAGGTTGGCGACAACTTCGCCGTAACCAGGGAGCGGATCCGCCAGATCGAAGCCAAGGCTCTGAAAAAACTCAAACACCCCACCCGGCGCAATCTGCTTTTTGCCTTCTATAACGATTAGTCGGCTTGCAAGCCGAAGAACAGGGCCTCCATTTCAGGAGTCCCTGTTTTTCGGCGCCCGTGCCTGACGATAGCTTTACCCGGAAAAACATACTATCCGTACCGTTCACCCCTTCCATTCCTTGCGGTCTTGCTGATATGGACACCAGACACCAGTGGCTCTCCCTTGCCTTTACCCCGGGGCTTGGCCCCGCCACCCTCAAAAAACTTGTCGAGCGGTTCGGCTCCGCCCGGCAGATTCTCGCGGCGAGCCGCAAGGCTCTTGAGGAATGTTCCTTTTTGCGCAAAGACAGCCTTGCCTGCCTGTGCGACCAGAGGACCATTGCCGAGGCGGCGGCGGACAAGGAGCTTCGCCTGGCGGAAAAAGCCGGGATAACCCTGCTCTGCTGGGAGGATCCGCTTTTTCCTCCCCTGCTCAAGGAAATAAACGACCCGCCGCCGATCCTCTATGTCAAGGGTTCCCCGCAACTCCTCGGCGCCCCGGGAATCGCCATGGTCGGGGCACGGGCGGCCTCCTCGTACGGGTTGCAGGTGGCACAACGGCTGGCCACGGAACTGGCCAGCCACGATCTTGTCATCACCAGCGGCTTTGCCCTGGGGATAGACACCGCCGCCCACCGGGGGGCGCTGGCAACAGGGGGCAAGACCATCGCGGTCATGGGCTGCGGCCTGGATATTGTCTATCCCAGCCAGAACAAAAAACTCCATGCGCAGATAGCCGGTCACGGCGCGATAATCAGCGAAAGCCCCCTGGGAACCCTGCCGGAAGGTTTTCGCTTTCCCGCCAGAAACCGGATTATCAGCGGCTTGTCTTTGGGAGTCGTGGTTGTCGAGGCGGCCCACCGTTCCGGCACCCTGATCACCGCGCACCAGGCCCTGGAGCAGGGGAGGGATGTTTTTGCCATACCCGGCAGGATCGATTCCCCGAAAAGCGAAGGCTGCCACCGCCTGATCCAGGAAGGAGCAAAGCTCGTGCACAGCGGAGCCGATATCCTTGAGGAACTGGCCCTGACCACCCCTGCCTCCCCTCCGGAAACAAAGCCGCAGGCGCCTCCCCTGCCCCCGGAAGAGGGGAAGGTCTTCTCCCTTCTTGAAGTCTACCCCAGAAACATTGAAGAGATTATCCAGGCGGCTCAACTGCCACCCCACAGGATAAGCGAGATCCTGCTCCACCTCGAACTCCGGGGCCTGGTGGCATCTTTACCGGGCAATCAGTACCAAAGGCTTGCAGAACCACATTCGTCCAGTGTATAAGGCCCCTAGAGAAAGAGTCGCAGCTGCGCCAGCTTAACAAAAACGCACAGGACACCATGTCACAATCGCTCATCATTGTTGAGTCTCCGGCCAAAGCCCGGACCTTGCAGAAATATCTCGGCAAAAACTTTACCGTCAAGGCTTCGGTTGGCCATCTCATCGATCTGCCGGTTAAAACCCTGGGCGTTGATATTGCCAATGATTTTGCCCCCCAATACGTCACGATCCGGGGCAAGGGCAAAATCATCAGCGACCTTAAAAGCGCCGCGGAGAAAGCGGACAAGATATACCTGGCCCCGGACCCGGACCGCGAGGGGGAAGCCATTGCCCACCATATCGCCGAAATTTTACAATCCGCGCGCAAGCCCATCCACCGGGTTCTCTTCCATGAACTCACCAAAAAAGCCATCCTCGCCGCCATCGACCAGGCAACCGAGGTCAACCAGCAGCGTTTCGAGGCCCAGCAGACCCGCCGCATCCTGGACCGTCTGGTGGGCTACCAGATCTCCCCCCTGCTGTGGGACAAGGTCCGCCGCGGCTTGAGCGCGGGGAGGGTGCAGTCCGTCGCGGTCCGCATGGTCTGCGAGCGCGAGCAGGCCATCGAGGCCTTTGTTTCGGAAGAATACTGGTCCATCCACACCACCCTGGAAGGGAAAACACCCCCGCCCTTTGTCGCCCAGCTCGACCAGGCATACGGCAAGAAGATTGACCTCAAGAAAAACAAGATCGGCACCGATGCCGAGGCGCAGGCCATTGTCGCCGCAGTGCGGGATGCTTCTTTCCTGGTGGAGAGCCTGGAGAAGAAAAAGAAGAAACGCAACCCGAGCCCGCCGTTCATCACCAGTACCATGCAGATGGACGCCAACCGCAAGCTCCGTTTTTCCGCGAAAAAGACCATGACCCTGGCCCAGCGGCTCTATGAGGGCATTGAATTGGGCGCCGATGGCCCCACCGGCCTGATCACCTACATGCGGACCGACTCCACCCGGATCAGCAACGAGGCCCTGGAAGAGGCCCGGCAGTATATCACCGAGGCCTTCGGGGAACAATTCCTCCCTGCCAAGCCGAATATCTTCAAAACCGGCAAATCCGCCCAGGACGCCCACGAAGCCATCCGCCCCACCGATGTGCGCAACACCCCGGAAAAACTTGCCCCTTTTCTGGAAAAAGACATGCTGGCCCTTTACTCTCTGATCTGGAAACGCTTTCTCGCCTGCCAGATGGCCCCGGCGGAGTACGATCAGACCACCATCACCCTGGTGGCGGCCCGCGATTTTGTTTTCAAGACCGTGGGCTCCATCATGCGTTTTCAGGGCTTCATGGCCCTGTACGAAGAGGCGGTGGATGAAAGCTCCTCCCCGGATGGCGCGGAAGGCGAAAATGCCGCCCTGCCGGACTTAAAGAAAGGCGACCCCGTCTCCCTCCTGGCCATTGAGCCAAAGCAGCATTTCACCCAGCCGCCTCCCCGGTATACGGAGGCGACCCTGGTGAAGGCCCTGGAAGAAAACGGGGTGGGCCGCCCCTCCACCTATGCCTCCATTCTTTCCACCATCCAGGACAAGGAATACGCCCTCCTGGCCCAGCGCAAATTCATGCCCACCGACCTGGGCAAGCTGGTCAACGAACTGCTTGTCGCCCATTTTCCGGATATTCTGGACATAGAATTCACCGCCTCCATGGAGGAAAAGCTTGATGAGGTCGAGGCCGGCAACACCCAGTGGCTGAAGGTCCTGCGGGATTTTTACACTCCGTTCAGCAAAACCCTGGACGCGGCCAGGGAGGAGATGAAATCGGTCAAGAAAACGGCCATTCCCACCGAACTCCCCTGTCCGCTCTGTGAAGGAAAAATGGTGATCAAGTGGGGAAAAAACGGCGAATTTCTCGCCTGCGAAAAATATCCGGAGTGCAAACACACCCAGGATTTCACCAGAAACGACGAGGGCAAGATCGTGCCCGTTGAGAGGGAGCAGCCAGCCGAATCAGGCGAGCTCTGTGAAAAATGCGGCAAGCCCATGGTCTTTAAAAATGGGCGCTATGGCAAATTTCTGGCCTGTTCCGGCTATCCGGCCTGTAAAAACATCCGCGCCACCACCACCGGGGTTCCCTGTCCGGAAGAAGGATGCTCCGGAGAACTCATCCAGAAGATATCCAAGCGCGGCAAGGTCTTTTACAGCTGCAACCGGTATCCAAAATGCACTTTCGCCCTGTGGGACAGGCCGGTCAATGAGCCGTGTCCGCAGTGCGGGTCTGCCTATCTGCTCGAGCGGGAGACGAAAAAAAACGGCCTGCAGCTGCATTGCCCGAACAAGGAATGCGGGTATGCAAAAAAGCTCGGCGAGACGGGGGGGCATACATAGCGACATAAATTATTGCGTATATCGTTTCGCGCTGGACTTTTTGCCGCCCTATAGTCCTGAGCTCAACCCGATAGAACGAGTTTGGAAATTGACTCGCCGGTGTTGCCCCACAACACATATTTTCCTTCCCTGGAAAACGTTGTTTCCGCCGTTGAAGAAAAATTCAACGAGTGGCGCGGGGGAAGTCAGATATTAAAGAAATTATGCGCAATAAATTAAGACGCTATGTATAGAAATGGAATTACGAGATATGGAAGTTATCACCACCCATGTAAACGCCGATTTTGACGGGCTGGCCTCCATGATCGCCGCGCACAAGCTCTACCCCGAGGCGGTGCTTGCCTTTTCCGGCTCCCAGGAAAGAAACCTGCGGGATTTTCTCGCCCAGTCGGTGCAATACCACTACACCTTCCAGCGGCTGAAAAACATCCCGCAGGAAAAGATCCGGCGGCTCATCGTGGTGGACACCCGCCAGGCCTCGCGCATCGGCGCCTTTGCCCAATGCCTGAATAACCCGGACCTGGATATCCACCTGTATGACCACCATCCCGACACCCCAGGCGACCTGCACGGTTCGGTGGAACATGTCCGGCCAGTGGGCTCCACCACCACCATCTTTGTCCGGCTCTTCCGGGAAAAAGGCTTCCAGCTCACTCAAGAAGAGGCCACCCTCATGGCCATGGCCATCTATGAGGACACCGGCTCCTTCGCCTTTGACACCACCAGCCCCGAAGATCTGGAGGCCGCCGCCTGGCTGCTTAGCCAGGGCGCGAACCTCAACGCCATCTCCCAGTTCATTGCCCAGGAACTCACCACGCAGGAGGTTACCCTGCTCCATGCCCTGATCAAATCCGCCACCACCTACACCATGCGGGGCGTTGACATTGTGGTGGCAAAGATAGAACTCCCTGAATATGTTGATGAATTCTCCATTATCGTCCGGCGCTTCATGGTGATGGAGAACCTGGACACCCTGTTCGCCCTGACCCACATGGGAGGGCGCACCCATCTCATTGCCCGCAGCAGGATCCCGGAGGTGAACGTCGGCGCCATTGCCCGTGATTTCGGGGGCGGAGGCCATGCCTCGGCCGCTTCGGCCACCATCAAGGATCTCACCCTGATCGAGGCGGAAGAAAAACTGATCCAGCTCCTGCACAAGCATGTCCGGCCCCAGCGCCTTGCCAGTGAGCTCATGTCCTCGCCGGTGATCTCCGGCCCGCCAACGCTTACGATCAACGGGGCGGACGAGCTGCTCAACCGCTACAACATCACGGTGCTGCTGATTGTCAATGCCCGGCACGAAGCAGTCGGCCTCATCTCCCGTCTGGTGGTGGGCAAATCCATCCACCTTGGGTTGGGAGACTCCCCGGTGAACGACTACATGACCACCGATTTCGCCACCCTGCCTCCCACCGCAACCCTGGCCGATATCCAGGAACTCATCATCGGACACCGCCAGCGCTTCATCCCGGTGGTGGAAGAGGGCGTGGTCAAGGGGGTCATTACCCGCACCGACCTTCTCCACCTGCTGGTCAACGATCCGGCCCACATCCCACGCCGCCTGCTGGCCGATACCGACCAACCCTCCACCGCCCGCAACCGCAACCTGGGCGGCCTGATGGCAGAGGTTTTGAGCCGCGAGATCATCCTCCTCCTGCAAACCTTGGGCGAGGTGGCGCAAGAGACCGGCTGCCACGCCTATGCGGTGGGCGGTTTTGTCCGCGACCTGCTGCTGCACATCAAAAACCTGGACATTGATGTGGTCATCGAGGGCGATGGCCTGGCCTACGCCAAAAAACTGGGCAAAAAACTGGGCGGCAGGGTGCGCACCCATGAAAAGTTCGGCACCGCCGTGGTGAAACTGCCCGACGGCCTCAAGATCGATATCGCCACCGCCCGCCTGGAATACTACGAATATCCGGCCGCCATGCCCACCGTGGAGCTGAGCTCCATCAAGCTGGACCTCTACCGCCGCGATTTCACCATCAATGCCATGGCCATCCACCTCAACCCGGACACCTTCGGCACCCTGGTTGATTTCTTCAACTGCCAGAACGACCTGAAAGACCGGCAGATCCGAATCCTGCACAACTTAAGCTTTGTGGAAGACCCGACCAGGATCTTCCGCGCCATCCGCTTTGAACAGCGCATGGGCTTCAAGATCGGCAACCACACGGAAAAACTCATTAAAAACGCGGTGAAGATGGAGCTTTTTGACCGCTTCTTCGGCCAGCGTTTTTTCAACGAACTCACCAGCATCCTCTCCGAGGAGAATCCCCTCCCGGCCATAAGCCGCATGGCGGACCTCGGCCTGCTCAGGTTCCTCCATCCCACCCTGCGCATCGACCCGAAGCTCACCACGGTTCTGGAGGAAACCCGGCAGGCCCTGGCCTGGCACCGGCTCCTCTATCTTGACCAACCATGCCGGCAATGGCTGGTCTATCTGCTCGCCCTCATGACCAGCCTTTCCGCCCGAGAGGCGGCGGCCTTTTGCGAACGCTTCGAGGTGCCATTGCGCCACCGGCAGTTTCTTGTCCGGGAAAAACTCGCGGCCACCCGGATTGCCGGGATCATGAAACGGGCCATGCCGGAAAGCCCCAGCGGGCTGTATCACCTGCTCAAGGATCTTTCCCCGGAAGGGCTCCTGCACCTCATGGGGC
>JAJZSH010000339.1 GCA_021822005.1 Deltaproteobacteria bacterium
AGATCCGGACCGCCGCAAGGCCCCTATCCTCTCAATTTGCAACGCATTTTTCGTTAAAGACAAAGTGTTATCCAACCGATGATTAAGGACAAACCGGGAACTCTTTTCCGGCAAAGGCGTCCGACGCGCGGAGGCGGCTTTCCGGCGTCACATGATAAAGGAGAACGGCGACATATGCAATTCCCAAGGAAACGATGGTCTGGCTGGCCGACCCCTTCTTCCCTTCCGAAAATAGTGGCGCTGGCCCTGCTTTTTTTTCCGGTCCAGGCCGCGGCCTTCTGGCCCTTCAGCCAGGATAAGCCCCACGCCCAGGTGGAGGCCGTTGCCCCGGCTGTGCCCCCGGCGATCACGGTGAATGAAGCCGCAGCCTTGCGCGCAGAGATACAGGGGTTGGCCAACGAGCTGTTCCGCAACCTGGCGGATGCTGACCCGGAAAACGGTGATCTGGGCAAGGGTGTCCTGGTCTGTACCTTTGTCGAGCTGAAGAAACTGTCCCGCACCTCGTCTTTGGGGCGCTATGTGGCGGAGCAGCTGATGAACGAGATGCAGCAGCGCCGTTACGAGGTGCTCGAGATCCGGAAAAGCCAGGCGGTCATGCTCCAGGAAAAGCGCGGCGAGTTCGGCCTTTCCCGAAACCCGGCCGAGATCAGCCAGGCCGTGGCCGCCGGGGCCATGCTCACCGGCACCTACACCCCGAGCAAGGACAGCATTGTCATCAACGCCAGGATCATCGACAACAGGAGCGCCAGGCTCCTCTCCTCGGCCACGGCCATCATCCCGAGAAATCAACTGGCCGAGCAGCTGCTGGCGGACAGCGCCTCTGTCCGGGAGGCAAAACCGGAGCCGCTCTATCTGAAAAAACTGGAATTGTGATACGATATCAGCAGGGCTGCAGAAAAACATGGCTTTTCATGGAAAGAGAGCACAACGGTTCAGGGAGGACAGGATGAAAAAGGGAAGGAGAGAAGCGATACTCTGTTGCCTGGGACTGGTTCTGCTTGCCGGCACGGCGTGGGCCGAGAGCGGCGCAACGGAACAGGTGCCGCAGGCCGAGGTCCGCAGGGTTCCGGCCAGCTACAACATGTACCAGTACCTGCCGGAGACAGCCAATCGGGACTCGGAAATGCTTCTTGCGGAAATGTCCAAGGAAGTGGCCGGGAAGGTATATTATGAGCTGCAAGGGGAAGGTGACGGGCAGAATCTTGTCGGCAGAATTGCCGTGGTCAATGCCGTGCCCCTTTCCGATTTCAAGCATGACACCGAGTTTGGCCGGGTCATGGGCGAGTACCTGCTTACCGATCTGGCGGACCGCGGACTTACGGTAACCGAGCTCCGCATGGGCAAGGAGATCACTATCCTGCCCCAGACCGGAGAATTCATCCTTTCCAGGAACGTCGGCGAGCTGGCCATCAGAAACCCCGCGCTTGAGTACGCGGTGGTCTCCACCTTTTCCAATACCCGGAAAACCCTTATTGTCCAAGGTCGCCTGGTGCGCCTCAGTGATGGTCTGGTCAAGACCTCCTGGCGCTACACCATGCCGCTCACGCGGGAACTGCGTGGGCTGTTCCAGACGCCGGAAGCCCCCTGCCGGATCGCGGTTAAGGGTTTTGCCCAGTAGGGGTAGGGGGCCGAAGGAAACGAAAGGAGAACCGGGAGGGAGCAGGCATTGCGCATACAATCATATCCGACAAACCTGAAAAGGCTGTTGATCACCTTCGTTGTTCTTGCCGCCTCGGCGGGCTGCGTTCCTGCCCAGCACTCGGCCTATGTCGAGGTTTCGATGGAGCCCGCCTCGGGAGGCCCTCCGCAAAGCTATGCTTCTTTGCCCGGCTTTGTTTCCATGTTCAGTCGTGACGCCGTGGGGCAATTCAAATATTTTTTTGCGGCCTCGCCGGTTGCTGTTGAGCCGTTTATCGTGGTCGGAGAGTTTTCCTCCTCCAGAAAGATGACCACCCTGGGGATAACCTTGGCGGACCAGATGGCCGCGGTGATCAACAATGAGGCGGTGGCCCCCATGATAAAGGCGGAGGGAGGGACCCCGCAAAGGATCTGGGGGATTCTCCAGGAGGCGGACGGTTACCTGCGCGTTCATGTTACCGGGGTGAATACACGGGGCGAGCGCCGTTCCTATGTGGTGAATGTCCAGATGTCGGAACCCATTTATCGGGCGCTCCATAGCTATGTGTATATGCAGTAAGCGATTGTCTGAGCCGCTGAGTATCGGGTGACGTTATGGCAGAAGAAAAATCAGACCTTGAAATAGACGACTGGCTGGACGATCTGGCGGAAGACAAGCCCGGCGCCCCGGTGGAAGAGGCTCCGGGCGAACTGGATCAGTCCGATATTGACGCCCTCCTGGGAGGTGGCGGCGTTGCCGCGCCTGTTTCCGCCGCGGGCGGAGGAGGCGAAGACTTCGCCGAGCTGGACCAGTCCGATATCGATTCCCTGCTTGGCGGCGGGGAAGGGCCTGCGGTTGCGGCTGCGCCCGCGGCTGGCGATGATTTTGATCTGGACCAGTCGGATATTGATGGTCTTTTTGCCAGCGCGGGAGAGGAAAAGGGGTCGGGCGAACCAGCTATGGCCGATGGTTTGGGCGCTCCCAGCAAGGATGA
>JAJZSH010000046.1 GCA_021822005.1 Deltaproteobacteria bacterium
GTTTTCACCGGTCGCCGGAACTCGGGCGGCGAGCTGATCACGGAAAGGTCGCGGATACTGAGCAGGGAGAGTTGCAGGGTGCGGGGAATCGGGGTGGCGGTCAGGGTAAGGACATCCACCTGGCTTTTGAGCTGTTTAAGTTTTTCCTTGTGGGAAACGCCGAAACGGTGTTCTTCGTCAATAATCAGGAGTCCGAGACGTTTGAAGACCACATCCTGGGACAGGAGCCGGTGGGTGCCGACCACGATATCAACCCTCCCCCCGCGCACCTCCCGGATAATCTGCTTTTGTTCCCCCGGGCTGCGGAAACGGGTAAGACTTTCCACCCGGACGGGAAAGCCCTGCAACCGTTCCCGAAAGGTGGCGGCATGCTGCTCGGCCAGGACCGTGGTCGGCACCAGAATGGCGACCTGAAAATTATCGGCCACCACCTTGAAGGCCGCCCGGATGGCGACCTCGGTCTTGCCGTAGCCCACATCCCCGCAGACCAGCCGGTCCATGGGCCGGGGCGCGGTCAGATCGTCGAGAACCTCGTTGATCGCCTTGAGCTGCCCGGCGGTCTCATCATAGGGGAAGGATTCCTCCATCTCATGGAACAACTCGTCCGGCGGCGAAAAGGCATGCCCCTCCACCATGGCCCGCCGGGCATAAAGGCCCAACAGATCCTGGGCCACCTTCCATACCTCTTCCTTCACCTTTTCCCGCCGGGTCTGCCAGACCTTGCCGCCCAGCTTGTCAAGTTTCGGTTCGGTGTCGGTAAGCCCCTGATACTTGCTGATCACCTTGAGCTGATCCACCGGCACGTAGAGCTTGTCCTGGTCGCGGTAAACCAGCTGGAAAAAATCGTTGGCTATGCCGCCCAGCTCGATATTGACCAGCCCTTCGTACCGGCCAAGACCATGGGCCGTGTGGACCACAATATCGCCGATCGTAAGCTCGGCAAAGCTCACCTGCGGTCTGCTTCGCTGCCCGCCCTTCTTTTTCCCCGCTCCCAGGCGAAGCTCGCCGAAAAGTTCGCTTTCCGACACCCAGTGCAGGCGCGCGGCAGGCAGATCAAAGCCTGCGGCCAGCGGCGAATCAAAAAGGACAATCCGGCGGCCGGGAGAAGCAACCTCCTCCACCGGAGCCGGAGTTATGGCAACCGGCAGATCGTATTGCCGGAGCAATTCCGCCATGTGTTCCGCGTGCCGCCTGGTCCGGCAGGCAAAAAAGACCGCGTCTCCGGCCTCGAGCCAGGCGTGCAGCTGCCTGGCCAGCTCGGGCATCATCCCCTGATTTTTGCGCTGCAGCTCAAGCTGCTGCCTGAGCAGGACATGATTGCCGCAGGGGATCTCCAGGGTTTCGCCCTCTTCCATGTCCGGATGGGCAAAATCATAAAATCGGCCACACTGGAAACGTGCCAACCGCTCACGCCATTCACCTTCCGGCGAAAAGATCTGTTCCGGCGGCAAGACCGGCAGGCGGGCACCGGATGCCTCGGCAAAATTGGCCTCAATCCTTTCCCGGCAGAGGGCGAGACTTTCCGCTATCGCGGTTGGCGAAGAGAAAAAAACGAGGGCATCGTCCGTCAAGTAGTCAAGCACTGTCGACGTTTCGCAGAAGAGCGGCAGCAAAAATTCAATCCCTGGAAAGCGCTGGCGATGCTGGAGACAATCCTCCATGACCCTGACCCGCTCACTGTCCCAGGCAAAATCCTCGGCTGCGGCCTTGAAACGATCGACCAGTTGCCGCAGCTCCTGCTCACCGGCAGGATAGAGGATATCACTGACCGGCAGGAGAACGATCTCCTCAAGATCCTCAACCGAGCGTTGACTGATGGGATCAAACTTGCGGATGGACTCAACGGTATCGCCACAGAAATCGAGACGGACGGGCATCTCGAAACCAGCGGGAAAAATATCCAGAATCCCGCCGCGCAGGCTGAACTCGCCAACCGACTGCACCAGGGCCGCCGCATCATAGCCACAGGCGGCAAGGGAGGCGAGCAGCCCATCGAGATCGGCATCTTCGCCCCGCATGACCAGCTCGGCCAGATTTGCAAGGGAGGCGCGGGGAAGAACCCTTCTCAGCAGGGCCTCAATGGACATGATCAGGATAAATGGCTTGTCGGCGCTGTGTATCTGAAACAGGGTGGCAAGGCGTTCGGCCACGGTCCGGCTGTCTGGCGACAACGGGGTATAGGGGGGGATTTCATGGCCGGGAAAATAGAGGACCTGGGTGTCGCTGAAAAGAGCAAGATCCTGAACAAGATGCTGGGCCGCGGTCTCGCTTGGCGTAAGACAGAGGATGGGACGCTGCCCGAGCCGGGCTGTGCGGCCAAGATGAAAGGCGGCGGCGCTTCCGCGCAGGCCGATGATATTAACGGAACGGCCCTCGGTAAAGAGGGCCGTCAGCCTATTGTCCATTTCTTATCAGGAAGATGGCGAAAACGCCTTGTTAAAGACAACACATTCTCGGATGCGGCCATGGCCTAAAAAGTCCCGCCGATGCTGAAATCCCACACCCCCTGCTTCTCACCCTCTTCCGGGTCGAGATTCCAGCCCCATTCAAGGCGCAGGGGTCCCATGGGCGACAGCCAGCGGAAGCCAAGGCCGGTGCTGTAGCGAAGATCTGCAATATCCCAGGTCTCCGAATCGGTGTAGACGTTGCCCAGGTCAAAGAATACCAACCCTTTCAGGCCGATCTCCTTGACAATGGGAAAGATCCATTCCAGGTTGCCGTACCACATCTTTTCGCCGCCGATCTTGGAATACGTAACACCATCGTTATTTAACTCCAGGGGACTGATTTTACCGCTGTCAAATCCCCGGATGGTGTTGAGTCCGCCCAGATAGAATTTTTCATACACCGGCAGCTTTCCATCTTCATTTTCAACCGCATAACCGATGGAGCCCTTGACATGAAAGGTTGTTTCCCACCACAACGGATAGTACCAGCCGGAAGTGGCCTCGTATTTGGTAAAGGCGCTGTCACCGCCCAGGGGGCCGCCGGCATGTTTGATGGAATAGGTGGTGAGCCAGCCCTTTGAGGCGTCGGTGAGCTTGTTTCGGGTGTCCTTGGTAAGACCGAGCCTGACAAAACTTGTAGTTTCGACCAGCATGGATTCCTCTATGGATGGCGACGTATTGTACTCCAGCACATCGGTCATCTTGGTGTCATCAAAGCCATAGCCCCAACCGAGGTTCCACTTGTTCCAGATCGGATAAGCAAAGCGCAGGGCGGCGCCGGTGGAATCCTTGGTATAATCGTCGTATTCCCTGGACCAGTTGTAGAGATCGTAACCGAACAGCAGCTTGGTATCGTTGAGATGGGGCTCGGTAAAACTGAAGTTGTAGCGGTTGCTCCGCGAACTCACATTGGCCTGGAGGGAGAGCCGCTGGCCCTTGCCGAGAAAGTTGTTTTCCCTGACCTCGCCCATGAACATCAGGTTGTCCACCGAGCTGTAACCGGCCCCTATACTGAAGGTGCCGGTGGCCTTTTCCTTGACCTCGACCACAACATCCATGAGATCTTCCTGCACGGTCGGCTCAGGGGTTACGTTCACCTCTTCAAAAAAATCAAGCCGTTGCAGCCTTTCGCTGCTCTTTCTGACCGCGCTTGCATCGAGCAGGCCGCCCTCCTTGACCTGCATTTCCCGGCGGATGACCTTGTCCCTGGTTCTGGTGTTGCCCTTGATGTTGATCCGGTTTATGTGCACCAGATGTCCCTGGGCAATCTTGAGGGTCAAATCCATGCGTTTGTCTTCCTCATTCTTGCTGGGCTTCGGTTCCACCTCGGCAAAGGCATAGCCCTTTTCCGCGTAATGGTCCGTAAGGCGCAGGACATCATCCCGCAAGATCTTGCGGCTGAAGAACTTCTCCTTGCTCAACTCGACCAGACTGAAGAGGTCGTTCTTATCGCCAACGATATCTCCCTCGATTTCAATGGTGCCGACCCGGTAACGGTCGCCCTCCTGAACATCAAAGGTGACATAGAGCCACTCGCCTTCATCGGTGATCACCGGCTCGCTGATCCTGGCCTCGATGTAACCGCTGTTGTGATACAGGGCGCCGATCCGGGAGCGATCCTGTTCCAGCAGATCGCGCTTCAACTTGCCCGACTCGGTAAACCAGGAGAGCAACCCTTTTTCCGAGGTGGTCATCTCCTTGCGCAATTCCTTTGCAGTAAAGGCCTTGTTGCCGACAAAACGGATATCCTTGATATACATCTTGACGCCTTCTTCTATGTCAAAAGTGACATTCACCTTGTCAGGGGTGGCATAGTTGAGCTTGGCGGCGACGTTGGTCCGGTAGAACCCCTTATCCTTATAGAGTTTGCGGATATTTTCAACAGAGGCCTGCACCTCCTTGGTGTTGATGATGGTATTGGGCGCAATGCTCACCACCTCTTTTACATCTTTCTCGTCAAGCTCCTGCTCGCCATTTATGAGAACCTGGCCGATCACTGCTTTTTCCGTGAGCTGGAAGGTGATGTCCTTGCCTTTTTCCGTATCAACCACAAGGATCTGCACATCATCAAAGTAGCCCATCTGGAAGATGTTTTTCAGATCCGCCCGCAAAAGTTCCGGGGCATAGCGCTCTCCTGCCTGACTTTTCACCTGACGCATGATGGCCCCGGAATCTATGCGGGTGTTTCCGGCAACACCAATGGACTGGATGAGAAAATATTGGCCGGTGTGGGAGAGAATGTCGTTGACCATCTGGGTCAGGGATTTCTGCAGCTCGGCCTCGTTCTTGCTGACCTGATAATAAAATTTGGGCGGATTATTGCCGAAGATGTCATAGACGACAAAGTCCAGACTGAGCTGCTCCCCAAGCTTGGTGATACTGCCGACCGCCACATAGTTGATCGCCGGGGAGGCGATCAATGGCTTCAGGGCCTCCGCCTTGGGGGGCCACTGGTCATAGCCGAGCTTCTGTTGTATTTCCTCTCTGGGCAGCATCACCAACCCCTTGCTCTGCACAACCTCCAGCAGGGTCTTGTCGCTTAAGGCGAGAAGCTGCTCAACCCCCGCCTGGGCATTGATCCGGGGGGGAACCATGACGGTGTTCGGCTCGGGGCCCGCGCCAAAGGCCTCCCCTGCCAGCGGCAGGATGCCCTGCGTCACAACAAGGACAAGGGCTGTAACAATAATCTTGATGGACCCCGAAAAACCGCGGGGACGTAATATGTGCCGGGCTGAGTTGTCGTGTTTCATACTCTCGATTTCGCTGTGAAGGGACTTGAGTGACCGCCCCAAAATATGCGGACGTGCTGGCGATCTGTTAATTTATCAGAATTATCAGGCATTGACCCTACTGTCAAGAATCTTTGCTCTCATCCCGTAACTGTTCAGCAGCACCGCATCTGCTTTGTCATCGGCCTGCTCGCATAGGCTGGCTATAGCTCGCAGTCCTCTTTGTCGGCACTTCTGCCGACGATTGACACGCGCATCTGCGGCACTGCTGAACAGTTACATTTCTTGGGTTACGTTACTTTCCGGCTCCAAGCTGGGTAGTTACCTCATCCCGAGTTTCGTGCAAGCCCCCGTCCCGCAAGGTGAGACAACGGCTCATCCGCCGGGCCAGAGCAAGGTTATGCGTCACCATGACCGTTGCCAGGGACAGGGTTTCGCTCAACTCCCGGATAAGCTCAAAAACCTTGAGCCCGGTTTTAGGGTCAAGGTTCCCGGTGGGCTCATCCGCCAGAAGAACCGCGGGCTTCATGATCAGGGCCCGGGCCAGGGCGACCCGCTGCTGCTCGCCGCCGGAAAGCTCGCCCACCTTGTGGGTGGCGCGATTCAATACTCCGACCCGCTCCAGGAGATATTCCGCATACCCGGCAAGCCCTGACCGTTTCTGCCCGGCGATGAGTCCGGGCAGCAGGACATTTTCCAGGGCATTGAACTCCGGGAGCAGGTGATGAAACTGAAAAACAAAACCAACAACCTGGTTACGGAACAGGGCCAGCTGGTCAGCGGTTTTCTCAAAAACATTTTCACCACGGTAAAAGAGCTGCCCCTGGCTGGGCTGATCAAGAGCGCCCAGGATGTGCAGCAGGGTGGTTTTCCCGGTGCCGGAAGCGCCGACCACCGCGACCATTTCCCCGGCGACCAGCCGCAGGTTTACCCCGGCGAGCACCTGCAGGCTGCCGTGGTTGCGGTATTCCTTGTAAATATCCCGCGCCTCAAAAAAGAAGGGTTGTTCTTCTGCGCCACTCTGCATGGAGCAATCTCCTTTATGGTTGAAATCGCAACAAGCCGCGATTACAACAGTTATCGCTTTGTACTTCTTTGGATGTGTGTTACGGACCGGTGTCTTCGTTCCCTTGTTACGAGACCATCTTTACTCATAACGCAGGGCCACGGCCGGATCGACCTTGGCCGCCTGCCAGGAAGGATACAGGGTGGCGACCAGGGTAATAACCGTTGCCGACAGGGCAATGAGGATGACATCCGCGGGCAGGACCAGCACCGGCAGGGTGGAAATCGGGTACACGTCGGGCAGCTTGATGAACTGGTAGCGGCTGAGCAGCGCGCAAAGGCTTAAGCCCCCCAGCACCCCGAGAAAAGTGCCGGCAAGACCGATAACCAACCCCTCGTAGATAAAAATCCGCATGATACTGCCGGAGGTGGCGCCCATGGATTTCAGGATGGCGATATCCTTGTTCTTTTCCATGACCACCATGATCAGGGTGCTGACGATATTGAAGGCGGCGACCATCACCACCAGGGCCATGATCACGGAGAGAGCCGTCTTTTCCAGCTGGAGGGCGGAAAAGATGTTCCGGTTCATCCGCATCCAGTCCTTGGCGAAATAATTCGGCCCCAGGGCCTGTTCGATCCGCTTCGCAACCTGGTCCGCCTGATTGAGATCGAAGGTTTTCACTTCCAGGCCATGCACCGCGCCGGGCAGGTCAAAAAATCGCTGCGCCGTTTCCAGGGAGACATAGGCCAGGGCGGAATCATACTCGTACATGCCGGTTTCAAAAATCCCGACGACCTGACAGGTGGAGACCTTGGGCAGCACACCCATGGGCGTAAGGGGCCCTGAAGCCGAGATCAGCCGCACCCGGTCATGAACCGAGACATGCAACTGGCCGGCAAGCTCCTTTCCCAGGATGATGCCTGGCAGCCTTCTCGCGCCATCACTCGGCCCAGGCGACAAATCCGCGATTGAGCCTGTGCGCAGATTCTTTTCCAGGTTGAGCACTCCCTGGGCAGTGGCAGGATCAAGGCCGCGTAGCACGGCGCCGGTTCCGCCCTCGCCACTGGTGATCATGGCCTGGCTGTACAGATAGGGCGTGACCCCGCTCACCCCCTCAACAGAGCGAACCTTTGCGGCAACCTCCCCGTAGCCGCTGATATTGCCGGTATAATCCTGAACCACGACATGGGAGTTGATACCCAGAATCTTGTCACGAAATTCGGAGGTAAAGCCGGTCATCACGGCGAGCACCACGATAAGGGCCATGACCCCGACCATAACCCCGGCAATGGAGATCAGCGAAATAAGCGAGATGAAGCCGTGCTTGCGCTTGGCCTTCAGATATCGCAGGCAGACAAACCATTCAAAATGCACAATTTTCCTCTTTTTCTCAGTAGTGACCGATTATGATTTTGCACTGCCCCCCCTCCCTTGAAGGGAGGGGGTTGGGGGGAGGTGGGTGAAGTTGCCAACAGCATCACCTTATGCACTTCCCCCTCACCCTATCCCTCTCCCGCAAGGGGAGAGGGGACTTTTTTTGCCTTCTGCAATTTTCTAACCGGGCAACGCTGTCTCTTTCTGGAACAGTCCAAAAAAAATGCGCCCCGCTCGTCCGGGGCGGGTGAGACGGACCGGCGGGTTTCCTGGCTCCTCAGAAGGTGTAACCGTTCAGGAGCGCCGCAGATGCGCGGAAGAGGCCTGCGAAGTGTGCTATTGCACATGAGCAGACCGATGACAGCAGCGCAGCGGCGAAGCAGATGCCGTGCTCCTGAACGGTTACACGGGTTACTTGCTCTCCGGCCGCAGATGCGGGAAGAGGATAACGTCACGGATCGAGGCAGAGTCGGTCAACAGCATGACCAGGCGATCAATGCCGATTCCTTCCCCTGCCGCGGGGGGCATGCCATATTCCAGGGCCCGGACAAAATCCTCATCCATCTCGGGGAAGATCTCCTCGTCGTTGCCCCGTTCGGCAATCTGCCTTGTAAGCCGCTCTTTCTGATCAATGGGATCATTGAGTTCGCTGAAGGCATTGGCTATTTCCCGACCGGTCACGAAAAGCTCGAACCGGTCGGTGACCTCGGGATTCTTCTCGTTGCGGCGGGCCAACGGCGAGACCTCGGTGGGATACTGGGTCACAAAGGTCGGATTGATCAGCTTTTCTTCCACCAGCAGTTCAAACAGTTCGGTCTTGGCCTTGCCGTGCCCTGCCAGCGGCTCAAGGGCGATGCCCTTTTCCAGGGCGAGCTGCCGGGTGCGGGCCGGGTCGGCCAGCACAGCCTGATCAACTCCGCCCACCTCCATGAGCGCCTCATCCATGGTGTAGCGCTTCCAGGGCGGGGAAAGATCAACCTCCTGCCCCTGGTAACCCACGACCATGGAGCCGGTGACCTCGGCGGCGATGTAGGAAACCATCTCCTCGGTGAGATCCATGAGATCCTCATAGGTGGCAAAGGCCTGGTAGAACTCGAGCATGGTGAATTCGGGATTGTGCCGGGTGGAAAGCCCTTCGTTCCTGAAATTGCGGTTGATCTCGAAGACCTTTTCAAACCCTCCCACCAGCAGCCGCTTCAAGTAAAGTTCCGGGGCAATGCGCAGGTAGAGATCCATACCCAGGGCATTATGGTGGGTCTTGAAGGGCTTGGCCGTGGCCCCGCCGGCAATGGGTTGCATCATCGGGGTTTCAACCTCCATGAAGCCCCGGTTTACCAGAAAATCACGGATCAGGCGGATGATCTCCACCCGTTTGCGAAAGGTGTCGCGCACCTCCGGGTTCATGATCAGATCGACATAGCGCTGCCGGTAGCGGGTTTCCACATCGGTGAGGCCGTGGAACTTCTCCGGCAGGGGGCGCAGGGATTTGGTCACCGGCTTCAGGGTTGCCGCGTCGATGGTGAGCTCTCCGGTCTGGGTGCGGAACAGGACGCCGCCAAACCCGGCGATGTCGCCGACATCGAGTTTCTTGAAGATCTGGTAGACCTCCGGCCCAACCTCATCGCGCTTGACATACACCTGGATGCGGCCTGTTTCATCCTGGATATGGAGGAAGGCCGCCTTGCCGAACCTGCGCAGCGCCATGATCCGGCCGGCCACTGATTTGACCCCCTCTTCCAGCGGCGCGTCCGGGTTGTCGTTTTTCGCCAGAATATCGCTGATCCGGTGGGCGGGCCTGAAATCGTTGGCATAGAGATTGACGCCCAGCTCTGCCAGCTCCTGGGCCTTTTGACGGCGTTGCTTCAATACCTGATTCAGTTCTTCCATTTGATCAATACTCAAACTTTTTTATGGTGGTTGGATAAAAGATGGCCGGCCAGGGTCCGCGCCTAAAGATACTTGTCCCGCAACAGCCGGGAAAGATCCCTGGTCAGGGCCAGCACCTTTTTGGCGTGGGCCAGAGGCAGGGAGCCGGTTCCGCAGCTGGGGGTTATCAGGGTCTGCCTCAGCAGGGCCGTATAATCCCAAGAACCCTCGCCGTTAACACTGCCGACAAGCTGAGCGGCCTGCGCCTCCCAGCGCACAAGAAGGGATTCAGCCGTTTCCTGCTCAATATATTCCTTCTCCGAGGTGGGCACGATCCCCCAGGCAATAATGCCGCCCCGTTCCAGGAAGGCGTACAGCGCATCCTTGCAGGCGACAAGCTTGTCGAAAAACCCGTAGGCGTCAAAGCTGACAATATCAAGCGAGGTGGACAAGAGAAATTCCCAGTCCGTGTTGGCGCAGACATGGATGCCCACCAGCCCGCCCGCTGCCTGGGCCGCGCCGATGATCTCGTTGAGCTCCTGGCCAAGCTCATCCAGGGAAACACTGAGAAACGCCGAGGAGCCAAGGCCGGCCAGGGCCGGTTCATCTATGAAGAGAATGACCGGGGCCTGCGACACCGCAAGAAACCGCACCTGCCAGGCGGCCTTGAGGGAAAGCCCCTTCACCACCATTTCCCGGATGGTCGGCTCATAATAGGCGGCCCTCCCTTCCCGGTCATGGAGCCCGGTGAGCAGGGTGAACGGCCCGGTCATCTGCCCCTTGACCGCAGCCACGGCTTTTCCGGCAGCAGCGCCGCTTGCGCTGCTGTTAACGGCGACTGCCTCTTGCAGGGAGAAAAGGCCCTGGGCCCTGTCCCGGCTCACGGCAAAGGGCGAGTCCGGTAGAAGGCTCGGGTCTTCTAGGGCGGCAAGATACTGCTCGAAGTAGGCCAGCATCTCCTCGGCAAAGGTCTCGGTCTGGATATCGAAATAGGTGCGGCCAGCCTCTTCGACAATGCCGGGCATCCCTTCGCTGAACTGGCTGAGCATCCCTTCCTTGGGGTTGCTCGGCAATTGCGGCCACAGGGGAACCTGGGGGGTATGCTCGAAGATGAGGGCCAGCGCTTCCCTGTGGTCTGTAACCGGCAGGCTGCCAATGAGGGTCGCCAGGCCATTTGCCTGGAATCGGGAGGATGGATTGTCTTGGGTCATGGTTTTTTCCAGTATCGGGAGTGGCGCGAGTGTTGGGCGCCCGATTGCAAAACAGGATGTTAAAAAAGCAAGGCCAGGCTTTTTATTGCTCCGGTGATTAACCATCGAAAGGATTATCGCGGCCTCGCTCCTACCACGGTGAAAGGTATCGGCTGAAGGCTGACAGCTGAAAAGTACCGGAGCAATAACATCCTGCTAGCTATCAACAATAGGGCGAAAAGTCAATGCCTTTTGGGGAAAGCGCCGTCTTGCCCGAGACGAGAATCCACCTAATCCACCGGGATTCCCCAGATGTCACGGGCATATTCCCGGATGGTCCGGTCGCTGGAAAATTTGCCCATCCTGGCCACATTGAGGATGGATTTGCGAATCCAGTTCGGCTGATCGCGATACAGCTCGCCCACCTCTTGCTGGCAGCGGAGATAATCCTCCAGATCAAGAAGCAGCAGGTAGGGGTCGTTGAGATTGAGCAACCCCTCGACGATGGGGGCAAACAGGCTGGTGTCGCCCCTGCTGAAATAGCCGCTGCGAATGCTGTCCAGGGTGCGTTTCACCTCCGCGTTGTCGCGATACACGTCAAAGGCGTTGCGGCGTGGATTCCGCCGGGCCGCCTCGACCTCTTCCGTGGTCATGCCGAAGATGAACATATTCTCAGGCCCGACCTCCTCGCGGATCTCGATGTTGGCGCCGTCGAGGGTGCCGATGGTAAGGGCGCCATTTAAGGAAAATTTCATGTTGCCGGTGCCGGAGGCCTCGGTGCCTGCGGTGGAAATCTGCTCGGAAAGGTCGGAGGCCGGGAAAATCTTTTCAGCGACAGACACACCATAGTTGGGGATGAACGCCACCTTGAGCCGATCTCCCACCCGTGAATCATGGTTGACCACCTCGGCCACCGAATTGATCAGCTTGATGATCAGTTTTGCCTTGAGATACGAAGGCGCGGCCTTGCCCCCGAAAACAATGGTCCGCGCAGGAGAATCCGTGTCCTCCCCGTTGGCGATCCGGTGGTACAGGGTGATGACATGCAGGATATTGAGCAGCTGCCGCTTGTACTCGTGGATCCGTTTCACCTGGACATCGAACATGGTGTTGGGGTTGACCACCACCCCGCATTCCTGCTTGATGATGGCGGCAAGGCGTTTTTTGTTCTCCGTTTTCACCCGGGCCCATTTCTGCTGAAACTTCGGCTGGTCGGCATAGGGTTCAAGGTTTCGCAGATAATCGAGGTTGGTGACCCATTCCCCGCCGATGGTGTCGGTGATCAGGCCGGACAGGCCGGGGTTGCATTTGAGCAGCCAGCGCCGCTGGGTGATGCCGTTGGTTTTGCAATTGAAGCGGCCGGGGTAAAACGCGTGGAAATCCTTAAAAAGCCTGATCTTCA
Source organism: Deltaproteobacteria bacterium (assembly GCA_021822005.1). Taxonomy (GTDB): domain Bacteria; phylum Desulfobacterota; class Desulfobulbia; order Desulfobulbales; family Desulfurivibrionaceae; genus Thiovibrio. Next base: position 12,018 of record JAJZSH010000046.1, read on the forward strand.
GAAGATGGGTGTGGAGCTCGGCCACCCCATTGACCGAATGGCTGCCCACGATGGCCAGATACGCCATGCGCACCCTTTTCACCACCCCCTCCTCGATGATGGACATGGAGCGCACCAGATCGTCCCTGCCCGGATACCGGGCCGCAACCTCTTCGAGGAACTGGCGATTGATCTCGTAGATGATCTCAAGGTGCCGGGGCAGCACCTTGCCCAGCAGCTCCGCGGGCCAGCTTTCCAGGGCTTCCGGCATCAGGGTATGATTGGTGTAGCCAAAGGTGCCGACGCAGATCTGCCAGGCCTTTTCCCAGGGAACCGCCTCCTCGTCCACCAGGAGCCGCATGAATTCCGGAATGGCGATGGACGGATGGGTATCGTTGAGCTGCACGGCGATCTCATCGGCGAATGAATCGAAATCGCTGTGCTTTTTCTTGTGCCGCCGGAGGATGTCCTGGAAGGTGGCGGCCACGAAAAAGTACTGCTGCTTCAGGCGCAGCTCCTGGCCCTGCCGGATATCGTCCGAGGGATAGAGAACCTTGGAAATCGTTTCCGACTGCACCTTGTCCTGCACGGCCGAGATGTAGTCGCCCCGGTTGAACGAGCCGAGATCAAGCTCACGGGAAGCCCTGGCTGTCCAGAGGCGCATATTGATGACATTGTCATTGTTAAAGCCGGGCACCAGGACATCACAGGCCATGGCCATGATCTCTTCCGTCTCGATCCACTCGGTCCGAAGCTCGCCCTTGTTGTTCCGGTACCGCTGCACCCGGCCATAATACTTCACCGGATAGAGATTCTGGGGTCTTTCATACTCCCAGGGGGTGCCGTAACGCAGCCAGTTGTCAGGATGCTCCACCTGGAACCCGTCAACGATGCGCTGATAAAAAAGACCGTATTCATAACGGATGCCATACCCGTAAGCCGGGACACCCAGAGTCGCCAGGGAATCAAGAAAACAGGCGGCCAGGCGGCCAAGGCCGCCGTTGCCGAGGGCGGCATCGTCCTCCTCCTCCCTGATCTCCTCAAGATCGTAGCCCATCTCCTCCAGGACACCTGCCATCTCGTCGTAAAAGCCGAGGTTGATAAGGCTGTTGCCCAACGACCGTCCGATAAGAAACTCCAGGGACAGGTAGTAGACCCGTTTCTTGTTCTTTGCGTAATAGCCCTTTTGCGTTGAAATCCAGCGCTCGATCAGAAAATCACGGATGGTGTAGGCCAGGGCCTTGTACAGATCCCTGCTCCCGGCCCGTTGGGGGTCACGGCCAAGAAAACTCAGGATGTGATGGTTGATCGTGTTCAGGAAATCATTTTTGGTGAGCGATTTAAAGAGGGCACAGTACGGGCCTCGCGGGGTCTTGTCGTTCATGATTGCGACCTGCTTCCTTGATGGTTGATCTACTTTAAAAAAATACCCCCCGGCCTCTGCTACGACACCTGCTCCGTGCAGGGTACAACGGGGCTTGAAAAACAGCCAAACTTATTTAGGGGCCGTTACGGAATAATCTTATTATAGCGGCGCTGCCGATGCCCCGGCCTCAAGAAACATCTTCACCCAGGCCAGGGCCTGTTCCCGGTCCGCCACCAGACCCTCCACCTGCGCCACGACAAGGCCGTCGAGGATCTCCTTGAAGGCCGGACCGGGTTCAAGGGCAAAGACGCCAATAAGATCATGCCCTGTGACCAGCGGCGGGCTGGCGAATACCGGCTGGATATGCTCCTCATACACCCCGTGCACCTCAGCCCAGAGCGCGGCCAGATTTTCCTCCATGCCCGGAGGCTTGCCCGGCCCCTGCCCGGCAAGGCTGTCCGCCATGGCAAGCAGGAAGAGGCCGGCCAGATCATCGCCAACCGCCTTGACCAGACGCAGACAGGCCTTGCGGCTGATTCCGGTGCGCAGGCGGGCGTTGCCGAGGTGAAAGGGCCACATGTGCAGGGCAATGAGCCGGGCCACCCGGTTACGGTCATCCTTAGGCCAGTGAAGCCTTTCGGCGATGGCCTCAAAAATCGCGGCTCCAGCCTGATCGTGGTTATAAAACGTTATCTTCTCTTCAACCAGCCTGTGGGTCTCCGGTTTGCCCAGATCATGAAACAGGGCTGCCCATTTCAGCAAAGCGGCCCGTTTTCCCTGGGCCACCTCCCGGAACAGGCCGCCCTGCCCCGGGAAATACCCCTCCGGCTCCAGCAGGATTTTTTCCAGACAGCGCAAGGCGTCCAGACTGTGCCCGAACACATCAAGATGATGGCTGGCAGGCTGATCCAGACCACGGCCCGGCACAAGCTCCGGAAAGACAACCCACAAAAGCCCGCCTTGTGCCATGCGGCTGATCGTCTGAAAGGCACGAGTCGAGGCCATGATCAGGCCAAGCTCATAGGCCACCCGCTCCATGGCCGCCTCGATC
>JAJZSH010000340.1:0-318 GCA_021822005.1 Deltaproteobacteria bacterium
ACAATGCCGGATTTGACCTGTTCCAGGGAGCTGTTCATGGGTGCCGTTGCGCTCGTGTGTGTTTAGGAGCCGTTACGAAACAAGTGCTTTCTTGATCATTCCGTTACGGCTCCTTATGCCGTTGGGGCCATCCAGATGACGACCTTGTTTTGTTGCAACGGCTAGTTGGGGGGAAAACCAACCTGTTACATACCAGTGTTCCTGATTTTTAGCATCCCCTCTCTTTCTTGCGGTCACGGAAAAAGATGACAACCACCGGAATAGCTGGTACACATTGGCCAGTTTTTCCTCGAAACCAGCCACCGCGCCGCAGCCCGG
>JAJZSH010000340.1:328-2604 GCA_021822005.1 Deltaproteobacteria bacterium
TCTTTCATCACAAGGGCACATTACATGGGCTTGCCGGGCGCAATCATTGAATACATGGAACAGGGCAGGTTCATCTGCGCCATGGTTCTTGACGAGGACAGCAAGCGGTTGCGCCTGGTCAACCAGAACGGCAGGGAGGTGAATCTTCCCTTGTCCCGCCTGCTGCACCAATCCGCGAAACGCCATTCTCTTACTCTCAGCCGGGATGAGCAGTTTCGCCTGCTCAAGGAGGCAGACCAGACCCGGCAGGCCATGATGCAGCAGATTGATCTGGCCGAGATCTGGCAATTGGCCAGCGAGGAGGAGGGGGGAAGCTTCAGTCCGGAATTTCTCGCCGAGCTGGCTTTTGGGGAAGACGCCACGGATAATCATGTCGCCGCCTTCCTCCGTTCCATCTTTGTGGATCGCCTCTATTTCAAATACAAGGAAGGCCTGGTCCTGGCCCACAGCCCGGAAGCGGTTGCCGGGTTGCGCCTGAAGCAGGAAAGGGAAAGGGAACAGGAGGCCCTGATGAGCACCGGGGCCATGGGGCTCAAGCGCCTCTGGGAAGGGGACAGCACGATGGAGTGGCCGGAACGCGGACGCTGCCTCAGTCTGCTGGGCGATTACCATGTCTTTGGCAGCGAGGCCGAAGAGGGTGAGCTTGCCCGCGAGCTTTTGAAGAAAGCCGGGCTCACCGGCCCGCACGATATCTATCATCTCCTGATCAAGGCCGGGGTCTGGCAACCCCATGAGAATGTGGCCTTGTTGCGGTATGGGATTCCGGCGGCCTTTTCCGAGGAACTCACCACCGCGGCAGCCCAGGCGCCCGAGCCCGTGGCCGAGGAACTTGTCGGCAGGAACAGGCGGGATTTCCGGGCGCTGCCCCTGCTCACCATTGATGGCGAATCAACCCGTGATTATGATGACGCCCTGCATGTGGAACGGAGGGGCGACGACTTTCTGGTGGGCATCCATATCTCCGATGTGGCCCATTACGTTGTGCCGGGGACACCCATATATGAAGAGGCGGCCAGAAGGATGACCTCCCTTTACTTTCCCGAGATCCAGATCCCCATGCTGCCGAGAGCGCTTTCGGAGGGGATGTGCAGCCTTGTCGCCGGGAAGGCGAGGGCAGCCCTGAGTGTCATGGTGCTGTTGAGCCCCAAGGGCGAGGTGCTGGAGTTTGATCTTGTCCCGAGCCTGGTCGAGGTGAAGCGGCAGTTGAACTACCCGGAGGCGGAAAGGCTGGTGGAGAGCGGCGACTGGGAACTGCAGGCCCTGGCCCGGCTCAGCGAGCAGCTCAAGCAGCGGCGCATAGAAAAAGGGGCGCTGCTGCTGCCGGTGCCGGATGTGAATATCAGCGTCGATCCGGAAGGGAGGGTGGCGGTGAGCCTGTCTCCGGTGGACACCATTTCCCGCAGTCTGGTGGCAGAGTTCATGGTGCTGGCCAATACCCTCTCCGCCCAGTTTGTGGCGGACCGCCAGGCGCCGGGCCTGTTCCGGGCCCAGGACGAGCCCCATCAGCGGTTGATCGCAGGCGGCGAGAAGGATCTGTTCTCCGTGTTCCGCCAGCGCAAGCAGCTGAAGCCCGGGGAGCTCCTGGTCTATCCCAAGCCCCACAGCGGGGTTGGGGTCATGCAGTACACCACGGTTACCTCCCCCATTCGCCGGTTTCTCGATCTGGTCATGCAGCATCAGATCAAGCATTTGCTCCTTGGCCGGGGAGCGATGTTCTCCGCGGACGAGCTTGCGGGGATTGCCGGGGATATCAACACGGTGCTGGCCAGAGTCAATCAGGTGCGCCGCGTGCGGCACCGCTACTGGCTGCTCAGGTATCTGGAGCAGAAGGCCGGGGCAAGGGTCGAGGCGTTGCTGGTTAACAAGGGGCCGAAGCGGATCAATCTGGTTCTGCTTGACTGCCTTCTGGATGCGGATATGCCGCCGAGTCAGGCTGTGGCCGCAAAGCCGGGTGATGTCGTTTCGGTCCGGGTGGCAAAGGCCGATGCCTTGGACAATGTCCTGCGGCTGGAGTGGTGAAGGGGGGGAGGTGAGAGAGGTGAAAGGCAAAAAGTAATTCCATTTCTATTTCAATAATGAAGCCAAGACATTCAAATTCACCTTTGATTTAGAAATGGAATAAGGACGCCGTCTTTCAGTCGTAGATGACGCAGGTCCAGCGGGAGAGGATCTCTTCGGTTTCCTCGTCCAGCTGGTCGGCCACCTCGTGGATTTGGTATTCATGGCCGCATTTTTGGCACCGCATCCGGACCCGGCGGCAGGACCGGGCGATTAGA
>JAJZSH010000047.1 GCA_021822005.1 Deltaproteobacteria bacterium
GTTCGCGCTCGGCCTTGCTGATGGAAGCAGATGCCCCCTGCACAAAGGCGTTCTTCCAGCCGGCGATCTGCTCGGGATACAATCCCTTTCGCCGGCAGTATTCACCCAGTTCAACTTCGCTGAGGCAGGCAGTCTCGATCACTACAGCCAACTTCTCTCCGTTGCTTGAGCTGCCTGCCTGCTGATTGAGCTTCGCTCTGGATGTTGCGGTATTTGCTCTTCCAGGTGTACAGCGTGTCCTTGGGAATCCCGGTCTCTTTCACCATGTCAGGGACGCGGACAGTATGCGGAGGCAGTAGCTTGGCGATAACGCTCGATTTGAATTTTTTGGAGTATTTGGTGCTCATTGGTCCCTCTCTTTTTTGCCCCACAGCTTAACACACATTTTTCAAAAAGGAGGCGACATCTATCCTGACACAGGGGGAGAGTCTACACACAATATGCGGCATATCAAGCGTGACGCGACACTAGCTTGTCTTGTCGGTGGCGGCCAATATCGGCTGGAATTCCAGTACACCGACGGCGCCCAGACCTTCTGGGCATCTCCCAGGTGGAGATAGAGACCTGGTAACCTGCGTTGCAGAGGATAAAAAAGCCGGCTGAATGCAACTGTGTTCAACCGGGCTTTTTTTATTGGAAATATGGAACCAAACATGCTCCCTGGATGTCTCTCTTCATTGTATGCGGTATGATATACGTATGATGAAGGCTGCAATGTCGTAGCTGGGGTCGAGGCCTGCAGGGTCCATGGCCCAATTACCAATTTTCCAAAGGAGGAAAAAATGAAAAAAAGAATTCTTCTGGCATCCGTGCTGGCATCTCTTCTGGCAGCAGGCGCCGTCTCTGCGCAGACGGGGCATGAGGCAACTCATGGCGCTATGCAGGGAACAGAGCAGGGTTCCGCCCCGCAACAGGCCGCAGCCCCCATGGCTCCGGGAATGATGACGGGCGGCATGATGGGCCAGGGCATGATGCATGGCAAGATGGGTGACCAGGGCGGTATGGGTATGATGGACGGTGGCATGATGGGCGGCATGGGCAAGTGCGGCCCCATGGGCGGCGGCATGATGGGGCCCGGCATGGGCAGCCTGAGCCCGGAGGCCCAGCAGAAGTTTCTGGATGCGACCAAGGAACTGCGGAAGAAACTCAACGACAAGCAGTTCGAGTATGCTGAGGCGGCCCGCAATCCCAAGGCGGACAAAAAGGAGCTTCTGAAAAAACGGAAAGAGCTCTGGGATGTCCAGCGGAAGATCCACGAGAAGGCCTGGGACTTCATGACCGAGTAGTGGAACGGTTCAGGGTAAGGCGGGATTTTCTCTTCCCGCCCTCCCTGTTCCGGAAGTCCGGCACCAGTTTTTCAAAGGTTTTTTCGATGTGTTCCGGAATGGTGCGGACCTCCGCCAGGATGGTCATGTAGTTGTGGTCCCCATGCCAGCGCGGCACGATGTGCCAGTGCAGATGGCTGGCTAGCCCGGCGCCCGCCACCTCGCCAAGGTTGAGGCCGATATTGAAGCCGTCCGGCTTGAGGTGCTTGCGCAGGATCGTGGTGCAGCGCGTAAGCATGGCGGCGATGGCCGCATTCTCCCCGGCGCTGAGATCGCAGAGGTCGGCGACATGCCGGGCCGGGGCCACCAGCAGATGGCCGTTGGCATAGGGGAAACGGTTCATGAGCACGGCCAGGGTGGCATCGCGGTACAAGATGAGATCCGTTGCGGAATGGGGCCGGTCTTTTGCCGCACAGAAGATGCAGCCAGACTCCCTGCCGGCCTTGCCTTCGATGTATTCCATGCGCCATGGCGTCCAGAGAGTTTTCATAATTTAGGAGCCGTTACGAAAGAATCTGTGTTTTCTTGGCCTTTTCGTTACAGCACGTTACGCCGTTGACACTGCTGCCGCTTTGGCCATCCAGATGACTATATTATTTTGTTACAGCGGCTTAGCCTGGATTTGATAAATTTGGCCGTGCAGGGTTTCCCCGACCTCAAGAATGGCAAAGGTGCCTCCTGTCCCGGAATAGCCCGTGCCGGTGAAACTTCCGGGATTGATGTAGAGAACCCCGCCGAGGCGGTGGCAGACCGGTTTGTGGGTGTGGCCGTAAACAATGCAGTCCGCCTCCGGAAAGATCTCGATGAGGCGCTGCTCAAAATCATAGGTGTTGCCTGCCCGATGGATCAGGCCGATGGTGAAGCCGCCCACCTGTATTTCCTTGTGGGTCGGCAGGTGCTGGCAGGCCAGGGCCGAGCACATATTGCCGTGCACCGCATGCACCTCCTTGCCGGAAAATACCGTCAGGATTGCCGGATCGGTGAGGTCTCCGGCATGGAGGATCATGTCCGTGTCATGGAAGCAGGCCACCGCGATTTTTTTGAAAGTCTCGGTGGGAAGGGAAAGATGTGTGTCGGAAATGATGCCAATCTTAACAGGATTCATCGTTTGCGCGCTGCACAAGGTCGGGGTCAAGGACTATCAGAATCGCCAGGTACTTAGGGGCCGTTACGAAATAATCATTACATTTTTTACCATTTCGTTACGGCTCCTTATGCCGGGCACGACATTTCAACGCCGTTAGCACTGCTGTTCTTCCATTTCTAAATCAAAACAACATTATTGGCAGGAGCGGCTTTAGCCGCGATGTCTTGCGGTTTCGCGGCTAAAGCCGCTCCTACAGTGTCTTGGCTTCACTATCGAAATAGAAATGGAATTACAGTTATTTTTGAACGACGGCTTCGAATATCCCAGTGTAGACGAGAAGGGCTGCAAATCTCAAGCAGAGAAAAGAAAAAAAGAGGCGGACCCGGCAGGCGGCCCGGAAAAACAGGGGGTTGGCGCAACCCGATGAGCGCCAGGGTTTTCCGCATGGCAAGCCTCCTATGGAATAAGAAGGGGTTGCAGCACCGCCTCGGCCTGGGCCGCGGAGATTCCTGCGAGAACAAGGCGTTTGTCGCGGCTGGCTTCGCCGCTGGCAAGGGTCACGGCTGCCTTGGGGATCTTGAAGAGCTTGGCGAAGAACTGGATGACCGCTGCGTTTGCCTTGCCATCCACCGGGGGCGAGGTGATGCAGAGCTTGACCGCATCGCCGTGGAGCCCGGCGATGCGGGTGCGGGATGATTTGGGCTGCACATGGATGGACAGGCTGATCGAGGCGCCGTCAGCCTGTTCCCGCAGATAAGTCATAGGGGCGATTCATCGGGGTTGAAACGATCCGCCTTTTTTTTCTGGGCGTCCTCCAGGCTTCCGGCGAAAGAAACAGCCGGTTCGTGGCCTTCAAGGGGGTCTTCAAGGCTGAATGCCATGTCGCCGTCAAGGTCGGGGAGAATGGTATCTGCGTCCTCGTCCTCATCCATGACCAGGATGTCTTTTCTGGCGGAGATTGATGACGGCAGGGCAATATCCCGGGGCGTAAAGCCGTCTTCCGCTTCTGCGGGCATGCTTCCCGGGCCGCTGTCCGGGATGTCGATCTTGACGTAGAGGTCTGTAAGGTCTGCTTCATCGGAGGAGGCCAGACTGTTGCTCTGCCGCTGCCGCCCGATTTCCGTCTCGGCTGTGGCGCGGGTCCGGGGGGCAGCGTCATACATGTTGCCGCGCTGGGGTTCCTGCCGGCGGGCCGAGGAGCTGAAATGCTCCGCCGCCCGCGCACTGTCGGCGGGTTCTGTTTCCAGCATGTGCAGGTAGGATTTCAGCTGCTGGCGCAGATCATCCCTGGCCTGTTCCCTGAGCGATTTAAGGCTCTCGATTTTATTTTTCAGTTCGGCAATCTCGTGATTGGCGTCTTCCCGGCGCAGGCGCGCTTCTTCCTTGGCCTCGGCCACGATGGCTTCAGCCTCTTCCCTGCTTTTTTCCTTCATCCCGTCGGCGACATTCTGGGCCGCGATGATGGCGCTCTGGAAAGATTTCTGCTGGTTCTGGTAGGTGGCCAGGTCCTTTTCCATGCTTTCCAGGCGGCCTTTGAGTTTCTGGTTTTCTTCGGACACCGCCTGGAAAGCCGCGGCGATTTTTTCCAGAAAATCGTCCACCTCTTCCACATCAAAACCGCGAAAACGGACATGGAACTGCTGGGACTGGATGTCTTGCGCTGTGAGTATCATGCCTCGGCTCCTTGTGTGTGCCTCAAAACTTCATGATTACCCCATGGTTTTCGCCAGGTGCTGCAAGGTGGGGACCAGAAAGCTCCGCAAAAAAATCAGGGCGAGAATAAGCAGCATGGGAGAAAGATCGAGCGCGCCGCCAAAAACCGGGACCACCCGGCGGATGCGGGAGAGCACCGGTTCGGTGATCTCGTAAAGAAAACGGACAATGGGGTTGTAAGGGTCGGCGTTCACCCAGGAAATGATGGCCCTGCCAATGATGACCCACATGTAGGCGCTTAAGGCAAAGTCCACCAGGGTGGCCAGGGCGCCTAAGAAATTACCGATGACAAACATAACACTCCTCTTTGGTGAGAAAAAATAGTGAACCGGGTTGCGCCACCGCGCAAAAAAACCGGCCAGGTTACAGGGCGATGATGCGTTCAGCCACAGCGATAATCTCCAGGCTGGCCTTACTCTCCGGCGCGCCCAGCAGGAAAGGCCTCTGCTGGCGGATGGCCATGGCGACATTTTTGTCCTGCGGCATGGCGCCCAGGGCCAGGGGGGTGATCTTCAGGAAACGTTCGAGAACCATGCTCATATTGGTGAAGACATCCTGGCCTTCTTTTTTGGATTGTACACTGTTTATCAGCAGGTGAAAGCGCTTTCTCTCATGCCGGGTATGGAGAACCTTGATCAGGGCGTAGGCGTCGGTGAGCGAGGTCGGGTCCGGGGTCAGGATGACGATGTTTTCCTGGCACCAGGTGTTGAACCAGAGCACCGAATCCCCGATTCCGGCCGCGGTGTCGATGAGGACATAATCGAAGCGGCCGATGATCTCTTCCAGGCTGGAGGTAAGAAATGCCTGCTCCTCGTAGGAGAGGTTGGCCATTTCCGGCACGCCCGAACTGGCCGGCAGGACCTGAAACCTCGGGTTGATCTCCACCAGGGAGCTTGCCAGGTCACGCCCCTCTTCGATGGTTTCCCGGATGGTGTGCCGGACGTTGAGCCCCAGCACCACATCGACGTTGGCCAGTCCCAGGTCGCCGTCGATGAGGAGGACGGCTTTGCCTTTCTGGGAAAGGGCTTCTGCCACGTTCACCGAAAAGGAGGTCTTGCCGACCCCGCCTTTGCCGCTGCTGATACAGATGATTTTCGGAGAGCGCTTGGTTTTCGCGGTCATGGACGATTTTCCTCTGCAAGAAGCTGTAAGTGTGACGGACATTTCAACAGAATGTCCGTTAAAGTAGTAGGCAACAAATTACGCAGCCATCCCCGCCGCACGTGAGGTCTTTCGGGGTTGCAGCCACAGCTGGGCGCGTTCCTCCACCGTTACCTGGCAGGAATCCTCGGCGCGGACGGCGGCGCTTTGGCAGATGGCATCGTTGCCCATCTTGGCGGCGCGGGCCAGCTCGGCTTCGGCAAGGGCCAGAAGCTGATCCGCCGGGATTGTCTCGTAGGCATGGCAGACGGCGATTCCCAGGGACAGGCTTGGGGTGACGGCGGTGATACCCTTGGTAAAAGCGGCGTTATGCAGGGTGGTCCGAATCTCTTCCGCCCGTTTTCTGGCCTTGCCCACCGTGGCGCCCGGCATGATCAGGGCCAGGCCGTGTTTCTGAAAGCCGGAGAGCACATCCCCCGGATGCAGGCAGGGCATAAGCGCTGCCGCCGCCTGTCCGGCCAGGGCGCTGGCCCCGGACCCGGCAGGGACTTGACCGGAAATCGTGATCAGGAGAAGGGCGCAGGGCAGTCTGGTCTGCTGGACCCGGCCAAGCTCCATCGCCAGTTGCTGGCGGAGCCAGGCCTGGTCAGGCAGTTTTCCGTCGTCTTGGCTGACCGTTGCCGGGCGGGGCTGGTCTGCTATCCGCAGTCCGGCCAGAGCCGAGGCCACCTCCGGTCCGGGGATGGTGTTGCCGATGAGCAGCAGGCCCAGTGGTTCAGGCCCTTTGCCGGTAAGCCTGATGGCGCGGACAGGGTGGTGGCGGGCCTGTTCCTCAAGACTGCGATACAGCAGGGCATTATCCGAGACTGTTTTCCGGTTCATGCCACCCTGCTGCCCGGAGAAACCGGGCCGGAAATCGCGGAAAGCACCAGCTGGTCCCCGTCCTTGGCGGCCAGCACCATGCCGTGGGAGGCCACGCCCATCAATGTGGCCGGTTTGAGATTGGCGACAATGATCACCTGGCACCCCACCAGCTCTTCCGGCTGGTAATGCCGGGCAATGCCCGCGACAATGGTGCGTTCCTCCGGGGCCTTGACCGTAAGCTTGAGGAGGCGGTCCGATTTGGCGATCTTTTCGGCGGCGATGATTTCCGCCACCCGCAATTCCAGCTTCTGGAAGGCGTCAAAGCTGATGAGGCCCTCGGCCTCCGGCGTGTTCTCCGGACTGGGCCTCTTTTCTTTGCCTGGTTCTTTCATGGCTTTGTTTTTCGGCGGTTGGGGGGTGTCTTTTTCTTGCCGTTGCAGCCTGGGGAAAAGCTGCGCCCCAGGGGTGATGGCCCTGCCCGGCACGAGCAGGCCCCAGACGCCGGAGTCGTTGAGATTGATCTCGCCTGCCGCGCCCAGGGCTTCGGCCATCTTGGCGGCGGTTTCCGGCATGATGGGGTGCAGGGTCAGGGTGATGAGCCGGAGGGTTTCCAGCAGGGTATACAGCACCGTGTCCAGGCGGGTGGCCTGTTGCGGGTCCTTGGCCAGCTCCCAGGGCTGGGCGCTGACGATGTATTTGTTGGCCCGGCTGATCACCTCCCACACCGCGGCCAGAGCCCGGTGGAAGGCGAAATGGTCCAGATGTTCGCGGTACTGGGCCAGCATGGCCAGGGCCGCTTCAGCCAGTTCCCGATCCTGGTCCGAGGGCGTGCCCGGCTGCGGCACGGCGCTTGCCGCGAAGTTCTTCACCATGGTCAGCGAGCGGGAAAAGAGGTTGCCCAGATCGTTGGTCAGGTCGGAGTTGTGCCGGGCCACCAGGGCTTCTTTTGAAAATCCGGCATCCAGGCCGAAAGACATCTCCCGGAGCAGGAAGTAGCGCACCGAGTCCGCGCCGAATTCCGCGACCAGTTCGCCGGGCCGCACCACGTTGCCCAGACTTTTGGACATCTTGGTATCATTCATGTTCCAGTAGCCATGGACATGCAACCGTTTGTAGGGCTCAATCCCCATGGCCCTGAGCATGGTCGGCCAGTAGATGGCGTGCGGTTTGAGAATATCCTTGGCGATGACATGCTCGGCCACGGGCCAGTACCGGGCAAAATCCCGGCCCGCGGGATAGCCGAGGCCGGAAAGGTAGTTGATCAGGGCGTCAAACCAGACATAGGTGACAAAGCGGTTGTCAAAGGGCAGCGGAATGCCCCAGGTGAGCCGGGTGGTGGGCCGGGAGATGCAGAGATCCTCCAGGGGTTCCTTGAGGAAAGAGAGCACCTCGTTCCGATAGCGCTCCGGGGTGATGAATTCCGGATGCTTGGTGATATGGTCGATGAGCCAATCCTGGTACTTGCTCATCCGGAAAAAATAATTCTGCTCGCTGATTGGGGCCGGTTCGGTGAGGTGGTCCGGGCACTTGCCGTCCACCAGCTCCTTTTCGGTGAGGAACTGTTCGCAGCCCTTGCAGTAGAGGCCGGTGTACTCGCTGAAATAGATGTCGCCCTGGTCGTACACCTGCTGAAGAATTCCCTGCACGACAGCCATGTGGGCCTGATCCGTGGTGCGGACAAAGGTGTCCGGGACAATGGAGAGCGGCGGCCAGGCCGCCCGGAACATGGCGCTGATCCTGGCCACGTAGTCCTGCACGGAAACCTCGGCGTCTTCCGCGGCATGGACGATCTTGTCGCCGTGTTCGTCGGTGCCGGTCTGGAAGCGGACATCCTTGCCCGTCAGCCGCTGGTAACGGCAGACGGTGTCCGCCACCACGGTGGAATAGGCATGGCCCAGATGGGGCTGGGCGTTGACGTAAAAAATCGGGGTGGTGAGGTAATAGGCGGTCATTGGTCCGGCCCTTCGGGGGCTTTGTGTTGTTTAGGAGCCGTAACGGAATATTCCGTTACGGCTCTTTATGCCGTTCTTGCCATTTAAACGGTAAGGTTATTTTGTTGCTAACGGCTTGGCCTTTTTCTTTCTCGGCGGGGCTTCCGCTTCAGGGATCTGGGCTTGGGCCTGGCCTTGGACGGGTTGCGTCGCTCTGGCCTGGCTCCATTCGTCCTTGGTGAGAATGATATTTCTTTCCTGGCCGTCCACCCAGGAGACCTCAAGGGTTTCCTCCAGGGCGTTTACCTTGAGAATCTTGTAATTTTTCTCGCCCACGGTGATGGTCTTGCCCGGTTTGGGCATCGTTTTTCTTATGGCGTGGTAGGTGTCGTACTCGTAGGTGAGGCAGCAGAGCAGCCGGTTGCAGATCCCGGAGATCTTGGCCGGATTGAGCGGCAACCCCTGCTCCTTCGCCATCTTGATGGAAACCGGGGCAAAGTTCTTGAGATACGACGAGCAGCAGAGTTCCCGGCCGCAGCAGCCCAGGCCACCGATCATCTTGGTTTCGTGGCGGACCCCGACCTGGCGGATCTCCACCCTGGTGCGGAATTCCTGGACCAGATCCTTGACCAGTTCGCGAAAGTCAACCCTGGTGTCGGCGGTGAAATAGAAGATGATCTTGCTGCCGTTTAAAAAACGCTCCACCTTGATGAGCTTCATGGGCAACCCATGGACGGCGATGAAGCGGGTGCAGATGGCAAAGGCCTCCTGTTCGCGTTCAAGAAGACGGGCGAATTTTTCTGTTTCGTCCCGGGTTCCCCGGCGGACGATCAGGTGGCTGCCCAATCCTTCCGGCGCGGTCCGTCCTGGGCAGGGCAGGGTCCGGGCATGGACCGTGGCCGGTTCCAGGCCGTGTTCGGTCTGGGCCATGACCAGTTCATCGATCTTGAGATTCTGGATGCGGGAGACGGCGGAGAAAAACTGGTCCCCTGGCCGAAACTGAATGGTGTAGCAGGTTTCCGGCGTGTTGTGCTGGTCTTCGTGCCCCAGCTCTTCAGGGAGTGTTTCCGGAGTTTCGTTCATGTATTGCGCTCAAACAGCCAGTTGGCTGCAAAATAGTAATGTTCACGGAATGTAAATGTTCAGCAGCGCCGCTTCGCTGCTGCCACCTCTGCGAGGAAGAGGCCTGCGAAGAGTGCTATTGCACATGAGCCTAGCCGATGGCAGGTAAGCGAGCCTGCGAGACTCCGAAGCAGATGTGGTGCTGCTGAACATTTACAAAAGGCGATCATACCATTAAAGCAGACCAAAGAAAAGTACTTCGCACACCGCGGTGGGGTTGCAGTTGCGGGCCAGTTGTTTCCGGGCCGTGTCCAGCAGCCGCAACCTCTCGGAGAGTTGGCCGCCGGACCAGCGGCGGCAGGCTGCCGGGAAAGTGGGGCTAAGATCATGGTTGATGATCGAACCTGACGCCCCATGGCCGAAAAGGAGAAGGTCATGGAGCCAGGTGGTGAGCAGTTCCAGGAGTTCGCTTAAGTCCTCCTTGAGCCTGGCCGCTGATTCGGCGAGTTCGGCAAGGGTCTGGACCGCAGCCGGGGTGTCCGGCTCAAGCCGCAGCAGGTTGTCAATAATCTCCCGGCGCAACCCCAGCAGATCCTTGGCCAGGAGCAGTCTGGCGCGGCCCAGACTGCCTTCGGCCATGGCCGCCAGGGTGGCCGCGCCCTCCGGCGCTATCCCTGCCTCCTGCGCCAGGATTTTCGCCACCTCTTTTTGGGGGAGCGGGAAAAAAGGCACGGTCTGGCAGCGGGAGAGGATGGTGGGCAGAATAACGCCCGCCTCGTCGGCGGTGAGGATAAGCATGGTCTGGCCGGGCGGTTCTTCCAGGGTTTTGAGCAGGCTGTTGGCTGCCTCCCGCCGCATGGTGTGGATCTCGCAGAGCAGCGCCACCCGGATTTTCGCCTCAAAGGGAGGGAAGGCCAAGGTTTTTTTAAGTTCGCGCACCTGATTGATCTTGATGGCCGCGCCCTCCGGCTCGATCACGATGAAGTCCGGGTGGCTGCCGGAACGCAACCTGCGACAGGAGGGGCACAGCCCGCAGGGTTCGTACCCCTCGGTTTTTTGGCAGTTGAGGGCGGCGGCAAAGGTCCGGGCAAAGGTCTTTTTGCCAACCCCCATGGGGCCTTTGAAGAGAAAGGCATGGCCAAGCCGGTTTTGTTCCACGGCGCGGTGCAGCAGTTTTTTAGCCTTGTCCTGACCGATGATCCCGGCAAAACAAAGGGGCATGTTTTCCTGGGGCTGTTTCATGTTCGGTATCATAAAGGGGCAAGGTAAAAGGCGCAAGGTGAAAGGCAGCGAAGCGAGACTCCGCAGGGCGGGACTGGCCGGGCAAAAAGTTTTTTTTGTCGGATTAGCGCAATTTCCTGCGGAAAAAAGTGTGGTTTAATGATAGGTTGAAGGCTTGTTTAGGTGCCGTTACGAAATAACCTCTGCTTTCTCGACCATTTCGTTACGGCACCTTACGCCGTTGACACTGCTGCCGTTTTGGCCACCCAAATGACGACATTATTTTGTTACAGCAGTGATAGCGGCGACGGCTTGTTTTCGCCGCTACCGTGCACACACTTTTAGGATAAGACCATGGGAACGACAGTCCGCCAGTTGTACCGCGCCATTGATGGCAACCGAGAATACTGTTTCAATATCGAAAGCGCTGCCCCCCTGACCGCAGCCGAGCTGGACAGGCTGCGGCTGGTGCTGGCGGACGGCTTTCTGTCCGAAACGGTCGCCGATACCCCCAATCTTGCCGGGGACCGGATGGTGGAGGTGGGGCCTCGGCTCAATTTCGCCACGGCCTGGTCTTCGAACCTGGTTTCGATCTGCCGGGCCATCGGCCTTGATACGGTGACTCGGGTGGAACGGTCCCGTCGTTATCTGGCGCCGGAGGGTGATGATCTGCAGGCCTTTGTCGCCGCCAACCATGACCGGATGACCGAATGCCTCTACCCCGCGCCGCTCACCACCTTTGAAACCGGCGTCACTCCCGAGCCGGTGTATGAAATCGACCTCATGGGCCAGGGGCCGGACGGGCTGCTGGCGATCCCCGGCATCTCCATGGACGAATGGGACCGGAATTTCTACTACGACTACTTTGTCACCAAGCATAAGCGCAACCCCACCATTGTCGAGATCATGGATCTCAACAATGCCAACTCCGAGCATTCCCGGCACGGCTTTTTCAGGGGCAGGCAGATCATCGATGGTCAGGAGCAGAAAGACAACCTCTTCCAGCTGGTCACCTCCACCCTCACCGCCCACCCCAGGGGCAGCGTTATCGCCTTCAAGGACAACTCCAGCGCCGTGGCCGGACACAGGATCACCACCCTCATCCCGGACGAGCCCGGGGCGCCGTCCCGGCTCTCCGCCCAGGAGGTGGTCTACCATGTGCTGCTCACCGCCGAGACCCATAACTTCCCCACCGGGGTTGCCCCGTTTCCCGGAGCCGAGACCGGCACCGGCGGCCGGATCCGCGACGTGCAGGGCACCGGCCGGGGCGGCTTTGTCATGGCCGGGAGTGCCGGCTACTGCGTGGCCAATCTCCACATCCCGGGCTACGACCTGCCCTGGGAAAACCGCTACCCGTGCCCGGACAACCTCGCCAGCGCCCTGACCATCGAGATCGAGGCCTCCAACGGCGCCTCGGATTACGGCAACAAATTCGGCGAGCCCCTGGTCCTGGGTTTTACCCGCTCCTTTGACCTGCGGCTGGAGAATGGCGAGCGGTGGGGCTATCTCAAGCCCATCATGTTCACCGCCGGGGTCGGCCAGATCGACGCGAGGCACACCGCCAAGGCCAAGGAGGAAAAGGGCATGCTCATCGTCCAGGTAGGCGGCCCGGCCTATCGGGTTGGTTTTGGCGGCGGGGCCGCTTCCAGCATGCTCCAGGGCGAGAATGTCAGCGAGCTTGATTTTGATGCGGTCCAGCGCGGCGACGCCGAGATGGAGCAGAAGATGAACCGGGTGATCCGGGCCTGCAACGAGATGGGGGACAAAACCCTGATCGACGTGATCCACGACCAGGGCGCGGGCGGCCCGGCCAATGTCTTGAAAGAGCTGGTGGAGAAATCCGGCGGCCGCATCGAGATCCGCAACATCCGGGTGGGCGACCCCACCATGAGCGTGCTGGAGATCTACGTGGCCGAGTACCAGGAGCGCAACGGCTTCCTGATCCGGCCCGAAAATATCGAAAAGTTCCAGGCCATCTGCGTGCGGGAAAAGGTGGCCTGCGAGGTGCTGGGCGAGGTGACCGGGGATCTCCGCTTTGTGGTGCATGACAATCTGGATGGCTCCACCCCGGTGGATATCGAGCTCAACGAACTGCTGGGCAATGTCCCGGTCAAGACCTTTACGGACAACCGGCGTGCGCCGGGGCTTGCGCCTCTTGCGGTGCAGGATCTCAGGGTAAAGGATGCCCTGCACAATGTTCTGCGCTTGGTTTCCGTGGGCTCCAAACGCTTCCTCACCAACAAGGTGGACCGGGCCGTGACCGGCCTCATCGTGCGGCAGCAATGCTGCGGACCGCTGCAGCTGCCGGTGAGCGACGTGGCCGTGCTGGCCCAGAGCCATTTTGCCCGCTCCGGGGTGGCCACGGCCATCGGCGAGCAGCCGATCAAGATGCTGGTCAACCCTGCGGCCGGGGCGCGGATGGCCGTGGGCGAGGCGTTGACCAATCTGGTCTGGGCCAAGGTGGTAGAGCTTACGCAGGTGAAATGCTCGGCCAACTGGATGTGGGCTCCCAAGCTCCCGGGCGAGGGTGCGGCCATGTACGACGCGGCCCTGGCCATGCGCGAGGCCATGCTTGAAGTGGGCATTGCCGTGGACGGCGGCAAGGACAGCCTGTCCATGGCCACCAAGGTGGGCAGCGAAACGGTCAAGTCGCCCCGGGAGTTGGTGATTTCGGTCTACGGTGCGGTGGCGGATATCGGTAAAGTTGTGAGTCCGGACATCAAACAGCCCGGCAGCACCCTGCTGTTCGTGGACTTGGGCGGGGGCAGGAACCGGCTCGGCGGCACGGCCCTGGCCCAGACTTTGGGCAAACTCGGGAACGAGTCGCCGGATATGGATAATCCGGCCCTGGTGAAAAAGGCTTTCTGCGCGGTGCAGGAGCTGATCGACAAGGGGTTGATCGCCGCAGGCCACGACCGCAGTGACGGGGGACTTATTACCACCGTGCTGGAGATGGCCTTTTCCGGCAACTGCGGCCTGGACCTGGCCATGACCGGCACGGCGACCGCCATTGAAGCCTTGTTCAGCGAAGAGCTGGGGCTGGTGCTGGAATGCGTGGGTGGGCAGGAAGAGGCGGTGCGGAAGGTTCTCGCCGGATACGGGGTGCCTGTTGTACTGCTCGGCACAACCACGGCTACAAAAGAGATTCGGATCAGCTATAACGGCGCAATGATGCTTGCCGAGGACATGCGGCTGTTGCGCCAGTGGTGGGAGGAGACCAGCTACCAATTGGAGCGGCTCCAGATCAAGCCCGCCTGCGCCGATGAGGAAAAGAAAAATATCTACGATCGCTTGGGGCCGACCTATCATTTGAGCTTCAGCCCGGAAAAGACCGCGCTTGAACTGCTTGCCAAGGCCAATAAACCAAAGGTCGCCATCCTGCGGGACGAGGGCTCGAACTCCGATCGGGAAATGACTTCGGCCTTTTACGCCGCGGGTTTTGAGCCCTGGGACGTGACCATGACCGATCTGCTGGCCGGGCGCATCACCCTGGACGGCTTCCGGGGTCTGGCTGCGGTGGGCGGTTTCTCCTACGCCGACGTGCCCGAGTCCGCCAAGGGCTGGGCCGCCACCATCCTGTTCAACGACCGGCTCAAGGGGATGTTCCAGGCCTTTTACGACCGGCCCGACACCTTTACCCTGGGCATCTGCAACGGCTGCCAACTCTTCGGCCTGCTGGGGCTGGTGCCCTGGCAGGGGCTCCCTGCCCAGCAACAGCCCCGCTTCATCCACAATGTCTCAGGTCGCTTCGAGTCGCGCTGGGTCACGGTCAAGGTGCTGCAGAGCCCGGCCATGATGCTCAAGGGCATGGAGGATTTGACCTTCGGCATCCACGTGGATCACGGTGAAGGCTTCCTCCATTTCCCCGACCCGTCCATCAAGGCGCAGGTATTGGCCGGCAACCTCGCCACCCTGGCCTATGTGGACGATGCGGGCCGGCCCACCGAGGCGTACCCCCTGAACCCCAACGGCTCGCCCGGCGGCCTCACCGGCCTCTGCTCGCCCGACGGCCGCCATCTCGCCATGATGCCGCATCCGGAACGGGCCTTCCTGCCCTGGCAATGCCACTGGCTGCCCGAGGAG
>JAJZSH010000048.1 GCA_021822005.1 Deltaproteobacteria bacterium
AGGCGTACAGGTTAACCCGGGCGCTGCCTGCCACCCGAACCGTGGCGGTGGAGCAGTTCTGCTCATGGTCGCCATGCAGGATCAGCAGCTTGTTCAGGGCTCTGACCACCGTATCGTTGATCTCGTATGGCGCGACCGGCGAATCAAACATCATGTTCAGGAAATTCGCGCAGTAGCTCAGATCATGCCGCGGATAGACCAGGGGCTGGCCCATGGATTTCTTGTAGGAAAAAGCCGCGATGGTCCGCACCTTGGAGAGCAGGCGGGCCGCCATCTTGTCGATATTTTCCAGGGGATTGTCCAGCATGTCCGGGTAAAAGCTGCACAGGGAGTTCACCATGGAGGAAAGAATGGCCATGGGCGGGCTGTTGGGCGGGTAGCCGTCAAAAAAGCGGATCATGTCCTCGTGGACCATGGCGTACTTGCCGAGCAGCTGGCTGAACCTGCTCAGTTCCGTCTGGGTGGGCAGGCTGCCGTGATCCAGGAGATAGGCGACCTCGACAAAGGTGCAATGCTCGGCGAGATCCTCGATGGCATAGCCGCGATAGCTGAGAATCCCCCGCTCCCCGTCCAGGAAGGTGATGCTGCTGCAACAGGAGCCGGTATTCATGAAGCCGCTGTCCAGGGTGATGTAGCCGGACTGGGCGCGCAAGGCCCGGATGTCGATGGCTTTTTCCCCCTCGCTGCCGACAATGACCGGCAGCTGGTAGATCGTGCCGCCGAGCTTCAACTCCGCTGTTTCTTGACCAACAACCACGTTTCCCATGAGTGCCCTTCGCCGCTGCACCGCTCTTGTAACGGCTGCTCGCCTGTGTTTTCTAAAAACCGTAATGAAAGATCGTCTCGAATCGTTTAGGAGCCGTTACAAAATAACCATCGCCGTTAACACGGCTCTGTTACGGCTCCTTACGCCGCTATCGCTGCTACCGTTCTTGCCATTTAAATAGTGCCCATCCGGAAACGGCCCTTTCGCCCGATTGCCGCGTTGCTCAGTCGCCGAAAAATGCTCACGTACCCATGTACGCTCCGCTTTTTCGTCTTCCTCGCGCCTTGCTCTCGAACGAAATTGCTCGTTTCCGGACGGACACTAAATAGCATGATTATTTTGCTACAACGGCTTAATATACTTGGATACCTTTTTTTTTCAACAAGTAAGAACCTGGGATTCGCCGCCCGCAAGGAGAGCCATGGCAATGCACGAGAAAACCGATTTGTACCAGCAACGGCTCAGAAAATTCATCGAGGAAGTCACCCTGTACCCGGTCTCCTGTGAGCGGTTGGCCAGGGGCCGCGACGACCTTGCCTGGCTGGACGGAGTGCTGGCCGGGGGGGCAAAAATCGTTCAGCTGCGGGACAAGGACTCCGACACCCTGCGCCTCTTTGAAAAAGCCAGGATCTTCCGCCGGAAAACCCTGGAAGCCGGAGCCCTGTTCATCGTCAATGACCGGGTGGATATTGCACTTATCAGCGGCGCCGACGGGGTCCATCTCGGCAACAGCGACATCCCGGCGGCAGAGGTCCGCGCCCTGGCCCCGGAGCTCATCATCGGCGTGTCCTGCAATACCGAAGAACAGGCCGCCACAGCCGAGAGGCGCGGAGCCTCCTACTTCAACATCGGCCCGCTCTACGCCACCCGGACCAAGGACGGCCTCTCTACCTTCCTCGGACCTGCGGCCATCCAAAGATTCAGCGCCCGATGCGCCCTGCCCTTCACGGTCATGGGCGGCATCAAAAAAGAACATATCCCGGAACTGACCGCCATGGGAGCCAGACGGTTGGCCGTGGTCACGGCCTTGACCTGTGCCGATGACATCGCCGCGGAAACCAGGGCCTGGCTGGCCGCGATCAAGCCGTTGTAAAAAAATAACTTGGGCGTTTCGTCTTGCCAAAACGGCAGCAGCGATAGCGGCGTAAAGAGCCGTAAAGGAACGACCGGAATTGTACAATTTATTTCTTAACGGCTCCTAAACACCAGACAACGCTTGCCTGAGGCAAAGATTGCAAACAGAGGAAAAACCGTGCCCACTCTCAACCAACGACTCGCTGACATCAAGCTGCTCATGCGCTATGCCGTGCCCCCGGCCGATCTGGCCAAGGCCATTGCCCTGGTGGAAAAACACTCCACGGACAGCGTGGGCCTGAACATCTTTCACGCCTTTTACAGCTATCTGCCCGAGGGGCTGGAAGACGCCATCACCGTGCTCCGCCTGCTGGACCGCGGACAGGGAACCTTCCTGATCTGCGCCGGCACCGGTCTGGCCGACTATCTCTACCTGGCCACCAGCGAACAGGCCGAATTCCTGGGCCCCCTTGCGGAGGGCATCTGGGAGGAGGAGGTGCTGGCCTTTTTCAACCATGAAAACCGCGAAGCCTTTCTCAAAAAGCATGCGGACCTCACCAACTTCCCGGTCTATGTGCCGGCCCATCTCCACCACGATCTCTGCCCGATCTGCCATGTGGCGGACGGCGAGGTCCACACCCTGGGCTGCCCGGTGGAAATCTGCCCCTGGTGCGGCGGGCAGCTGACCTCCTGCGGTTGCCGCTTCGCCATGCTCGGCAGATCGGATCTGAAAAACGAGGGCCAGCTTGAAAAACTGCTCACCCTGCTCAACAAAAAGGGCCGGCTCCCCTTTTCCGCCGAGGAACACCGGCCCGCTTACCCCATTACTCCGTTAGACCTGGAATAATCGTTTATTTGTAACTATCCAGCTTGATGCCGAAATTAGACGAAAACCCCGGAATGTAACTGTTCAGCAGCGCCGCTTCGCTGCTGCCGCAGATGCGCGAAAGAGGCCTGCGAAGTGTGCTCTTGCACATGAGCAGGCGATGACAAAGCAGATGCGGTGCTGCTGGGCAGTTACGTCTATTTGAGCGTTTTCAGGTACCGATAAAACGGCGAATCCGGAGAAATCACCAGCCGGGTGTTTTCCCCCATGGTGTGGCGGTAGGCATCCATGGTCTTGGAAAAGGCGTAGAACTCGGGATCCTGATTGTAGGCATCCGCATAAATCCTGGCGGCTTCGCCATCGGCCTTGCCCTTGATCTCCTGGGTCTCGCGGACGGCCAGGGAACTGACCTCCTTCAACTCCCGATCGAGCTTGCCGAGGATCTCCGCCTTCTGCCCCTCGCCGGTGGAGCGCTTTTCCGCCGCGATCCGTTTGCGCTCTGAAATCATCCGCTCATACACGCGCTGCTGGACCGTGTCGATATAGTTGACCCGTTTGAACATCACATCCACCAGCTCGATGCCATACTGGGGCGTGACCTTGGAGGCGGCGGCATGGATCAAGGCCGAAATCTTGTCCCGGCCATAGCGGATCTGCTCATCCTTGCCCGCAGGCCCAAAGCCCATGCCTTCCGGATCCCAATCCGAACTGCGGATGATCTCAACCAGGTCATTCTTGTTGACCAGATCCCGGACCGTGCCATCAATAATATCATCGAGGATGGTCTGAGCCCGCTTCTCGTTGTTGACCGCCTGCAAAAAAACCAGGGCGTTGGAGATGCGCCAGCGCGCCGTGACATCCAGATAGACAAAGGTCTTGTCGTTGGTCGGAACCTGATTCGGGTCCCCGTCCCAGATGAGAATCATCTTGTCGAAAAAAGTCACCTCCTGGATAAAGGGGGTCTTGAATTTCAGACCGGCCTCGGTAATGGGCTTGCCCACCGGTCGGCCGAACTGGGTGATCACCACCTGCTTGCCCTCGGGCAGAATGAAAAATGCATTATACAGCGCCACTCCCGCCGCAACCACCACAGCTATCATAACACCACGCAGTATCGTATTCACTGGCTTCCCCTGTCTTTTATCTTTGCCTGTGCTGCAACCTGTACGAAAATACCCGACTGGGGACTAGGGTGCCGCCGTCGGCGCAGCCTTGCGTCCGCCCCGCACATCGAGAAACGGCAGAATCCCTCCCTTGTCTCCGTCAACCACGTAGATCTCGGTGACCTTGGGCAGAACCTCCTGCATGGTCTCCAGATACATCCGCCTGCGGGTGACATCCTGCCCACCCTTGTATTCCTTCAGGATAGCCAGAAACCGGGAGGCCTCGCCCTTGGCCAGATTCACCCGCTCCACCGCGTAGCCTTGCGCCTCTTCCAGGATCCTTTTCGCATCGCCCCGGGCCTTGGGCACCTCCCGGTTATAGGCCTCCTCCGCCTCGTTCACCAGCCGCTTCATATCCTGATCCGCCTCGTTGACCTCATTGAAGGAAGGTTTCACATGTTCCGGGGGATTCACGTCCTGAAACTGAACGGTGACGATCTTCACCCCGGCCTGGTACCGGTCCAGGGATTCCTGAACCTCACGCTGGGTAGCCGCCGCCAGCATTTCCCGGTTGCTGAGCACGTAATCGAAAGTCATGTTGCCGACGATGCGGCGCAGGGCAACCTCGGAACTATCGCGGACCGCCTGCTTGACATCCTTGATCTTGAAGGCAAAGAAGACGGGGTCCTGCACCTTGTACTGGATGATCCACTCCAGGTCGATGACATTGCGGTCGCTGGTGAGCATGAGCGACTCGGCCCCATAGCCTGTCTTCTCAAACTCGGTGCGCTGTCCCGGGGTCTTTGTCCTGAAGCCGAACTCCTCCTTGCGGACATTTTCCACATCGACCTTGATGACCTCGTCCATGAGAGGCAGCTTGAAATTCAGCCCCGGCGTGGTGGTTTTGACGTATTTGCCAAAACGCAGCACCACGCCCTGTTCGCCCGGAGCGATGGTATAGAAGGCGGAATACAGGATAGAGCCCAGAAAAAAAATAGCGATGATCAGGCCGAGCCTGCCGAGGCGGCCGAAGAGCCCCGCGCCGGGGATATCCGGACCTGGACGACCGCCGCTGCCGGTTCCGCCCTTCTCCCCGCCGCCGCTTCCTCCGTCAAAGAACTCCTTGAGCTTGCCGAGCAAGAGGGCAATAAGCTCTTCCGGGGTTTGCGGGCCTTTCTTCTTGCCCCAAGGTGGCTGCTGATCATCCCAGGCCATGGATTCGACTCCTTTTTAAAAAATTCTCACCGGATTTACATGCAGCATGGGGCAACATCCGCCCCATGCCCGACCTTGAGGCATCACCCTACCACATGCCTGACCTTGGCGCATCACTTTACCAGCCCTCCCAGGAATACAGGGCATACAGCCAGCACCCGAACACAATCGCCAGGCTGCCGATAAAGAGCAGCCATTGCCCAAGGGGAGCAAGAACCCTTTTCCCGGCAAGCCCAAGAGCGGCAAGGATCATCCCGACCAGAAAGCCAACGCCGACCCCCCAGAAATGCGCGCCCAGGTCGGTCCTCTCTCCGGAAGAACCCATGAGCGCCAACAGGCTTGCCGCGCTGCCCAGGGCAAGCACCATCTCCTGCCAGCCGCCGATCCGGCGCAGACGCATACCGCTCAACATGCCGACCATGCCGAAAACCGCAGTGGAGAACCCGACGGAATGATAGGGATCATCATGGAAGAACACATTGACCCCATTGGCAAGAACACCGGTGAGCAGCACCGAGAACCAGGCAATGCCGCTGCCAAGATGCCGGCAGAGGGAATAGACCAGCAGGCCGCCGAAGAACATATTGCCAAGAAGGTGGACGCTGTCCGCATGCAGGGTCAGGGCGGTAATCAGCCGCCACCACTGCCCGTCGCTCATCACCCGGACCCTGTCGAGGGCGCCGCTGGCAAACCAGTGGCTGTGGGCCTCCCATCCGCCGGTAATGGCATGAAAAACAACCAGGGCGCCCATAACCGGCAGCACGGGCGGCGAGTTCTCGACAATACCCTCCCGCT
Source organism: Deltaproteobacteria bacterium (assembly GCA_021822005.1). Lineage (GTDB taxonomy): Bacteria > Desulfobacterota > Desulfobulbia > Desulfobulbales > Desulfurivibrionaceae > Thiovibrio. The sequence goes on from JAJZSH010000048.1 coordinate 5,780, forward strand.
CGGACCGTGCCGCCCGTTCCGGCGGCCAGTTACGATTTTCTTCGCTGAAAAGCCGCAGCTCTTCCGTGGCGCGGGAAATGTTTTCCTCTGCAACCAGAAGCTGCCAGCCCGCTTCGCCGTGCCGCAGGCCATGCTGGATATCCGCGGCCTGCAAGACCAGGGACCAGAGATGGACCAGGTCCGCCTCCGGAGTCACCCCGACAGACACCCGCCGCGACCGGGTGTCATGCTCGTGCACAGACAGCTCCCCGGACTGCGCGCCCATCCGCTATTCCCCGCCGAATTTCAGCGCCTCACCCTGGGCCCCTTTCCGGGAGAGCATGACAATATCAACCCGCCGATTGAGCTTCCGGCCTTCTTCGGTGGCGTTATCCGCAATCGGCCGGTATTCCGCATACCCGGTCACGGACAGCTTGGCGCCCTTGAAGCCGTGTTTTTCGATGAGATAGTGGACAATGCTGTTGGCGCGGGCCGTGGACAGTTCCCAGTTCGAGGGAAAGGCCGGGGAGTTGACCGGCACATTATCCGTATGCCCTTCGATGCGGATGGTATTGGCATAGCGGGAGATGGAGGTGGCGATCTTGTCCAGCAGGGGCAGCGCTTCCGCCTGCACCTTGGCGGTCCCGGAGGGGAAGAACCCCGCCTCCTTCAGGCTGATCACCAGCCCCCGCTCGTTGATGGTCAATTGCACCTCGTTTTTGGCGCCATATTCCTGGAGATTGTCCTGGACCTCTTTCTTGATCTGGCTGAACTCCTGGGCCTCGGCGGCGGCAGCGGCCTCATCCTGGGGCTGGGGCGGCACCGGCTGCTCGAGCACTTCGGGGATCAGGCCAAAATCCTTGTTGCCGATAACCTTGAGAGCCGGGGTTAAAGTCTGAGGCCCGGAGAAGGAGGATTGGATGGAGGCCTGCACCTCCTCCATTTTTTTCTGGTCCACGATGGACATGGCATAGAGCATTACAAAGACGGCAAAAAGCAGGGTGATGAAGTCCGCATAGGAGACAAGCCACCGCTCCAGATTCGGTTCCTTCTCATGCGCTTTTTTCTTCTTCGGTCTGGTCATGAGCCGCCAGCGCCCCGGCTGTAAATCAGAACTCCGCTGGTCAGGGTGAAGCCCCGCAGCCGTTTTTCGATCATCCTGGGGTTCTCGCCTTTCTGGATGGCAAGAAGGCCCTCGATCACTATTTCCCGCTGGAGAATCTGCTCCTTCAACCTTTTCTTGAGTTTGGTGCTGATGGGGATGCAGACAATGTTGGCGGTCATCAGGCCATAGATCGTGGCCACGAACGCCACGGCAATACCCGCGCCAAGCTTGGAGGTGTCGGAGAGATTGTTCATTACATGGATCAGCCCCAGAACCGCGCCGATGATGCCGATGGTCGGGGCAAAGCCGCCAGCGGCCTCAAACACCTCGGCGCTGACCTTGTGGCGCTCCTCGAAATTGGTGAGTTCGATCTGCAGGACCGCCATGACTTCCTCGGGGTCCATCCCGTCCACCACCATTTCCAGACCCTGGCCCAGAAAGCGGTCCTTGACCCGCTGCGCGTCCTGCTCCAGGGTTATCAGGCCGTTCTTCCTGGCGGTGCTGGCAAAACCGACCAGTTTGCCGATCAGATCCTCCGGGTCTTCCTCCTGGGGGAAAAAGGCCGTGGCGGCGCTGCGGAAGGCCCGCAGAAGATCCTGGATGGGAAAGGAAACAAAGGTTGCCCCAAACGTCCCCCCCAAAACAATAAGGGCTGCGGTGGGCTGGAGAAGGGCGCCGATGTGGCCGCCTTCAAGAAGCTGGCCGCCAATCACGGCCCCGAAGCCCATAACCAGGCCGATAAGGGTAGCTATGTCCATATGCTGTACGACTCCGTTGAGTTATCCAAAGGGGAAATTGCCCGTATTATAGCACGGTTCCCCCATCCCAGGTCAACAAAAAGAGAGGCAGACGCCGCGGAGACCAAAACAGCAGACGGGCCGAACCGTTGCGCACAAAAAAAAAGGCCATGCCGAAGCATGACCAGATTTTCACCGCAAAAACATTTTCAAGATGGTGCCGAAGAGAAGACTCGAACTTCCACGAGGAAACCCCCACTAGGCCCTGAACCTAGCGCGTCTACCAATTCCGCCACTTCGGCACATCAGTGAGAGGCGATATTAATTTTTTCGGGTGGTGTTTGTCAAGACAATTTAGGAGCCGTTACAAAATAACATGTACTTTCTTGACCATTTCGTTACGGCTCCTTACGCCGCTATCGCTGCTGCCGTTCTTGCCATTTCAAGAGTCATATTGTGTGCCAACGGCTTACCAAGGCCTCCATAAAAATCTCTCCGGCCGGCGGCTTGACCTTTTCAAGGTTGTCGCCTATTGTGTGGGCACACACAATCAGGATACCCATTGCCATGGATATATACACGAACCTCAGCGACATACCAGGGCCCTTCCCCAGGGCCGCAGTCACCATCGGCAACTTTGACGGCGTCCATCTGGGCCATCAGATCCTGTTCTCCGAGGTGGTGAGCCGGGCCTATCGGAACAAGGGCGCCAGCGTGGCCGTCACCTTTGAGCCGCATCCGCTCAAGGTGGTCCGGCCCGACATCGGCCTCAAGCTCATCTCCACCGCCGAACAGAAAAAAGAGCTCATCGCCCTGGCCAATATCGACGCGCTGATCATCCTCCCCTTTACCCGGGAATTTGCCAACACCCCGGCCGAGGCCTTTGTGGATCAGGTCTTGCGCAAGGCCATCGGCGTCCAGGACCTGGTGGTGGGGTACGACTACGCCTTTGGCAAGAGCCGCCAGGGGGACATCCCCTTTCTCAAGGAGCAAGGCAAGGCCAAAGGATTCACGGTCTCGGTGGTGGAGCCGTATTATGTAGAGGGGATGCTGGCCAGCAGCACCAGAATCCGGGAACTGGTGGGCCTGGGCAAGATGAATGATGTCAAAAAACTGCTGGGGCGCTACTACCAGATCCGGGGCGAGGTCAAAATGGGCAAGCAACGCGGCGGACCGCTCCTCGGCTTTCCCACCGCCAACCTCGCCATTGCCGAGGAGGATCTCTGCCCGCGCCTGGGAGTATACGTCACCCAGGTGATCTACAACGGCAAATGCTACGGCGGCGTTCTCAACATCGGCTACAACCCGACCTTTGCCGGACGCCAGCTTTCCGCCGAAACCCATATCTTCGATTTCAACCAGGATATTTACGGCAGACCGATCAAGATAAATCTGCTCCGCTTCCTGCGCGGAGAGAAAAAATTTTCCGGGCCCGAAGAACTGGCCAGACAGATTGCCCTGGACGTGGCCGACGCCAAGGAGGTTCTGGCGGGTGCCCAGAGGGAAATCCGGCTGTCCTGCGAAGAGAAATACAACCGCTGAAGAGCTGTAAAAAAACTAGTACCATGTAACGTTTTTCATTTCGCATCCCCCTCCCTTGACGGGAGGGGGATAGGGGGTGGGTGAAGCAACAATTGGGCGTCTACATGACGACTCCCCCCCACCCTAACCCTCCCCCCCAAGGGGGGAGGGAACTAATTTGAGTGTCGATTTAAGTGTTACAATGTACTAGTGGAACCAGTTCCCGTTCGTGGTGAGCTTGTCGAACCATAAACGGCTGCCATTCGACAAGCTCATGGCGAGTAGTGCCAGCGGCGACGGATAAAGAAGGCCGGAAGCATCTGCCCCGGCCTTCTTTTGTGTTCAGTTTTTTTATTTCTTCTAAAAATCCTCGAACGCATCCTCGTCAAAGGGAATAACATCCTTGCTCTTTTTCTGTCCTGAAGCCGGGGCGGCAATGGCCTTGGGCTTCTTTTCCTGGGCAGCGGACTTCCCTGCCGCCTTTGCGGCGGAAGGCGCGGGCAGGGCAGGCGCGGACTTCCTGCTCGCCGTCCGCCCCATTCTTGGCTCCGACCCGGCTTTTTCCGCGCCGGAGCCGGATTTCTCCCCGCCGCTGACCAGCACAGCCAGATCATCCACATACTTCTTCATGTACTCTGCCTGGGCGCTCAACTCTTCCGAGGCGCTGGCCGCCTCTTCCGAACTGGCCGCAGTTTGCTGGGTCACCCGGTCGATCTCGGTCATGGCCGCATTGACCTGGTCAAGCCCCTTGGTCTGCTCATTGGAAGCAACGGCAATTTCATCAACAAGACTGCCCACCTTGGCCGCCACCTCGGCAACCTCGCAGAAATCCTCGTTGGTCCTAACCAGCAGATCCTCGCCCTCCTTCACCTTCTTCACGGTGCCTTCGATAAGATCCGCGGTGTTGCGGGCCGCTTCGGCCGCCCGCATGGCCAGATTCCGGACCTCATCGGCGACCACGGCGAACCCGGCCCCGGCCTCGCCGGCCCTGGCCGCCTCGACCGCGGCGTTCAGGGCCAGCAGGTTGGTCTGGAAGGCGATCTCGTCAATGGTTTTGATGATCTTCGAGGTCTGCTCGCTGGCCTTGGAGATTTCACCCATGGCCACGGTTTGCGCGGCCATGGACTGATTGGCCTTGCCCATCACCGTGTTCACCTCGCGCATGAGCGAGTTGCACTCGGCGGCGTTGTCGGCATTGCGCCGGGCCATGGTCGAGACTTCTTCCAGAGAGGCGGAGGTCTCTTCCAGAGAGGCGGCCTCTTCGGAGGCTCCTTCGGCCAGCTGATGCGCCGAGCTGGAAAGCTGCCCCGAGGCCGAAGTCACCTGGGCCGCGCAGTCCTCCAGCCCGGTAATGATCCGGCCAACCGGGGTGATGACAAAATGGGACAAACTCCAGTACACGGCAAAACAGAGGGCCAGCACCACGCAGCCGATGGCAAGAACAATGACAATCCCCAGCCGCCAGGAGGCCGCCGTCAGTTCATCCTGCGTGGTCCGCACCTGTTCCTCGATGCGGCGGGAGACTTCTTCAGAGTTTTTCTCAACCCCGGCAAAGCTCAGGCCCACCTCGACAAAACCGATGGTCTTGCCCTCGAACAGGATATCCTTGCGCAGGGTTTCCTTGGCTTCCTCCTGATCCCTGGCCTGGGCAAGCACATCCTTGTCCTTGCCGTAAAACACCACGGAGACAACATCTTCGTCATTCTTGGCGTTGCTGGCAAGCCTGGTCATGGAATCAAAATCATACCCGATGATCAGGGACGAGCCCGTCTGGGCCAGGAGAGCGCCGATGGACTCCCCCTTCTTCCTCAGCTCCCCGGCCAGCAGCTTTTCCTGCTCCGCCTGCTCAGACTTCAAACGGTTGACAAATTCTTCCGCCTGCTTGCCCTGGGAGTGGCTGGCGGTGTAAATAGCCACCCCCGCCAGCACAGCCATCAAACCCTGCGCCAGGATCGAAACGATGAGAATAAACCTGGCGGCAATACCTCTTTTTTTCGAAACCATCTGAGCCCCCCGGATTCGTTAGTTGGCAAAGGCCCCGTATTTGAGAGCCTTCAGGCATTCCCGCACGCTTTTAAAGTCGGCAGGCGGCGCCCAGCCGAGGATCCCGGCTTTTTTTGCCGCATCGGAATCAGCCTTCACCGCGATGAGGGCCTCGCCGAGTTTCTTGACCTTGTCGGCAGGAACATGCTTTACCGCGGCCATGGGCCACTCGGGATACAACGGGGTGCTGTGCACAAAGGGGAAGCCATCTTTGACCTGATTGATGATCTTGAAGTCGGACATGACAATCTTGCCTTCCTTTTCCATGGCCTCCAAGGTGTCGCTCCGGACCGTGCCGGCATCCATGGCCCCGTTCTTCACGGCCAGAACCACGTTGTCATGCTTGCCGCCTTCCTTGAACTCGGCAAAATCCTTTTTGTAATCGATGCCGTGTTGGAGCAGCAGCCACATGGCCATCTGGCCGCCGCCAAAGGAGGAGGCCTTCACCACCATGAACTTCTTGCCCTTGAGATCGGCAAGATTATTGATAGGGCTGTCCTTGCGGACGAAGATCACCCCGCCGAACTCCTTGACCGGCTTGCCGCCCGCCGAGTTGATCTGCATGGCGATGGGTTTGGCGCCGTACAGCTTTTCCATCTCCACAAAAAAGGCGGAATTCGCCAGCATGAAATCGATCTTGCCGTCTTTGACCATGGGCTCAATGGCATTGAACTCCAGGGGAACGATGGTAACCGGCTCTCCCATCTTGCCGGTGAGATACTCCCCGGTCGCGGTCCACTCCTCCATGACCTTGGGCGCGCCCCGCAGGGCCAGGATACCGATCTTGATTTCCGCCTGAGCCGCCGCGGCAAACATGGCGCTGGCCAGCAGGGCCAGACACATCATCCCGATCTTCTTCATGCTGCTTCCCATGACACTTCTCCTTGCTGTATTGTTTCATGCTTTTCCCGGATGATCCGGACCCCCCGTACAGGCACGACAAGGAACCTTCCGGCGCAGGCCAAGGGTCACGCGACGGAAGCACAGGTAGGTAGTAACACCTACACAGCAATTATTGTATAATTTTCAGGAGCATACTGTCAAAGGTAATTATCATTTGTCAAAAATTTTTCCGGCGGACTCACTGCGTCAGACAGAGACCGTCCCGGACCAGGATGGTCCTGTCGCCATGGCGGCAGGCGTCAGGGTTATGCGTCACCATGATGATGGTCAACCCTTCCTCGTTCAACTGGCGGAGCAGGGCCATGACCCCTTCGGCGGTTTCGCTGTCAAGGCTGCCGGTGGGCTCGTCGGCCAGCAGGATGGGCGGGCGGTTGACAATGGCCCTGGCAATGGCGACCCGTTCCTGCTCGCCGCCGGAAAGCTGATCCGGCAACCGTTCCGCCTTGGCGCCAAGCCCAACCTTCTCGAGAACCGAGCGGGCCATGGCGTCCTGCTCTCTGGCGGAGATCCCGGTGATGGCCATGGGCAGCTTGATGTTTTCCAGAACCGTCAGGTAGGGAATGAGCTGGAAGGACTGGAAAATAATGCCGATATACTCGCTGCGGAAATCGGCCCGCTGTTCGCTGCTCAGGCCATAGACATCCAGGGAATCCACCAGAACCCGCCCCCGGCTCGGATGGTTGAGCCCGCCGAGCACTGCCAGCAGGGTGCTTTTCCCGGACCCGGACTGCCCCATGATGCTGATGAACTCTCCATCGTCCACCTGAAAATTCATGTGCCTGATGGCGCTCACCGTGTTCGCCCCGGCCTGGTAATCCTTGCCGATGTCCCTGATCTCGATGAGATGGGGCCCCTCGTTTTCTCTTGTTTGCATGAGTTCTCCTTACGTAACTGCTGATCACGGGTTAAGCCCCAGAAGGGTGTATAACCCCGAAATAAGCGGCCACAGGGTGCCGCAGATGCGCGTGTCAATCGTCGGCAGAAGTGCCGACAAAGAGGCCTGCCCGCAGGTAAGCGACCGCAGGGAGACTCCGATACATCAGGTGTGCGGACAGGTCGATGACAAAGCAGATGCGGTGCCCTGTGATCGCTTACCTCCTTACAAGGCCCGCAATGCTTCGCTGGGGTCAAGACTGCTGCCCTTCCTGGCCGGATAGAGGCTGGCCAGCAGACTGAGGGAAATGGAAAGCAGGATGGCCAGGGCGCCGAGAGAGATATTCACTCCCGCAAAGGTTCCGTTGGGAATGACAAAAGGCAACACCGACCAGGCGATGAGGTTGCCGCCGGCAAAACCCAGGAAGCCGCCCAGAAACCCGACGACAATGGCCTCCAGCAGGATGATCTGCATGACATGGCCCCGCCGGAAACCGATGGCCCGGAAAATGCCGATCTCGCGGGTCCGCTCGTTCACCGCGCCCATCATGGTGACAAAAACCAGGAGCGAGCCGATGAAGATCACCAGCCCGGCAATGCCGTAGCTGAAGGCCTTGAACAACTCGATGGACTGCATCTTGGCCATCACCGCCTGCTTGAGCGCAGTGACCCTGGCGCCGGGAAATTTTTCGGCGATCTGCAAGACGAGCTCCGTGATCGGGCAATCCCGGCAGAAGGCGGCGATCTCCACCAGGGAAACAACGCCCTTCTTGCCCAGCACCTCCTGCACGGCATGGAGATCGCCGATAATCATGCCGTCTTCCGCAGCCCCGGTCGCTTGGAGGATGGCGGCCACCGTGAAGGTCTGGCGCCCGAGCGGCAGGGTATTGCCGATGGCAAGATCCAGGGCCGCGGCCGCTTCGGCCCCGACGATAATATCCCCTGAGGCCGCCGGAGCGGTTCCGTCCAGATGCCACCAGGTTTTAAGCGGGAGTTCCACCGCGAAGTCAACCCCCATCAGAAGCACCTGCCTGCCCATAACCTGGGCCGCGCCGAGGACCTTGGGGGCCACCGCCCCGAGATTCTGGCTGTTTTCAATCTCCCGGATCCCGGCGAGGTCTTTTTCGGCAAACTCCTGGACCGCATAATTCACGCCGCCCACCGTGATGCCGCCATAGCTCAGGGCAAGGTTCTCGCTCCGAGGAACCATGACGATGTTGGCGCCAAACCGGTCCAGCCTGTCCTCGATATCGCGGGTCATGCTCTCCGTGATGGACAACAGGGTGACAATGGTGGCGATCCCGAGCACCAGGCCGAGAACGAGAAAGATCACCTTTCCCTTGCGGCGTTTGAGATTGTTACAAGAGATATGATAGAGCTTCATCTGTTTTTTTC
>JAJZSH010000341.1 GCA_021822005.1 Deltaproteobacteria bacterium
CGATCTCCACTGTCTTGATTTTTTCCCGGCGTCGCGCCTCCCCGGCCACCTGGGTAAAAACCGCAACCAGCCCGGCGTGGAACCTGCGGCTGATTTCTCTTCGCGTCATCCCGGTCTGCACGGCTTGAACCACCGCCCGGATCAAGGAACACACCGAGATTTTCAGCATATCATCTTCTGCGTAGACTTCGCAGGGAAATACCTCATCGCCAAGCCACCCGCCCGCCGTCTGCATCAGCTCGATGGCGGCCTGGGCCTCATACCGGATGGTCTGCCTGCCCCCGCTCATGGCGGCCACCGCATCAAAGAGCCTGCCGCAGCTGCTGGTCAGGGGGGAGTTCACCTTTTTTTGCAGCATGGCAAGAATCGGCCCGCACTCGTGGTCCGCCATAAAGGGCAGGTCGGGCAGGTCTGCACCATGGGCGGCATGGAGATAACTTAAGGAAGTCCGCCAGGGTGCCTGGACCGCGGCATCTCCGCCCGGCAGGGGCAAGGCCTCCAGAGCGGAAAACCGCTGGCAGCCGCGGGCGTCCCCCAGCAAAACCTCGCCGCCCCAGATGGTCTGATCCACCCCGTACCCCGCCCCATCGAGAATAATGCCGATGGCCGGGCCCTCCTGCCGGTTCTCGGCCAGGCAGGCGGCCAGATGGGCATGGTGGTGCTGCACGGCCAGGGTGGGCAGGGTCTTCTGCTCCTCGGCCCAGCGGCTTGAAAGATACTGGGGGTGCAGGTCATGCACGATCAGGGCCGGACTGATTTCAAAGAGCGCGGCCAACTGGCCGAGGCTTTGCTGAAAGACCCGGTAGGCCTCCAGATTCTTCAGGTCCCCGATGTGCTGGCTGAGAAAGGCCTGTTTGTCTTTCAGCAGACAGACGGTGTTCTTGAGTTCCGCCCCCACTCCAAGGACCATCCCCCCGGTTTCCGCAAGCCCGATGGGTTTCGGGGCAAAGCCCCGGCTGCGCCGGATCTGACGGATCATTCCGGCCTGGAGGGCGACCAGCGAATCATCGCAGGGCAGGTGAATGGGCCGGTCATGCATCAGAAAACAGTCGGCGATCCCGGCCAGACGCTGCAGGGCCTCGTCGTTGTCAATGCAGATCGGCTCTTCGCTGCGGTTACCGCTGGTCATGACCAAGGCCCGCGCCTCTCCCTGCAAGAGAAGATAGTGGAGGGGCGCATAGGGCAGCATGAGGCCGAACTGGTCGTATCCCGGAGCGACCTCTTCCGCCAGGCCATGCCCCTCTTTTTTGGCGGCCAGAACAATGGGCCGTTCCTGACTCGTGAGCGCCTCCTCTTCCATATCCTCCAGCCAACAGATTCTCCTGGCCACCGAGAGATCAGAAACCATGGCCGCCAGGGGCTTGGCCTTCCTGCCCTTTCTTTGCCGCAGACGCGCTATTGCCTGGCCGTTGGCCGCGTCCACGGCCAGATGAAAACCACCCACCCCCTTGACCGCCACGATCTCGCCTGCGCCCAGCCGCCGGACTGCCTCGCTGAGCGCCTCATCCCGCTGGGCCACCTGGTGCCCATCCGCCCCGACAAGACTGAGCTGCGGCCCGCAGTCCGGACAGCAGTTGGGCTGGGCATGAAAACGCCGGTTAGCGGGATCATCGTATTCCCTTTGACAGGCCGCGCACATGGTAAAACCGCGCATGGTTGTGTGGGAACGGTCGTAGGGGATGCGCTGCACAATGGTATAGCGGGGGCCGCAGTTGGTGCAGTTGATGAAGGGATAGCGGAACCGGCGGTCGGCCGGGGCGAAGAACTCGGCCAGACAGGCCTCGCACACGGCGACATCGGGGGAGATCAGGGTGGAGACCGGACCGGAAACCGCCGAATGCCGGAGGACAAATTCGCCATCATGGCCCAGGGGAATGGGGCCGGAAACGATCTCGCCGACCTGGGCCAGGGGCGGCGCATCTCCTTGCAGGGCAACAAGAAAATCCTCAAGCTGCGCGGCCTGCCCCTGGGCCTCGATGGCAACCCCCTCCGGAGTATTGGCCACAAAGCCGGTCAGAGTGCGCTCCAGGGCCAGCCGGTAAACAAAGGGCCGGAAGCCGACGCCTTGGACAATGCCGCCGACCGATATCTTCCAGCGCTCGCTTGGCATGAAATCCTTATCCGCCCAAAGGTCAGAGCTGCCGACGCAGCCACCCCAGCCAGGCAGACATGCCCTCGCCGGTCCTGGCGGAGATTGCAAAAAATTCCAGCCGGTGATTCACCCGCAGTCCATACTCCCGGCAGCGGGCCACATCAAAATCGACGTGGGGAAGAAGGTCGGTCTTGTTGATCAGGCAAAGGCCGGCCGCATCGAACATGGCCGGATACTTGAGAGGCTTGTCCTCCCCCTCGGTGACGCTGATGATCACAACCTTGGCCGCCTCGCCCAGATCAAACATGGCCGGGCAGACCAGATTGCCGACATTTTCAATAAAGAGCAGGGAGTTCTCTGCCGGCTCCATCTGGTGCAGGGCCTGATGCACCATATCCGCGTCAAGATGGCAGCCAGCCCCGGTGTTCACCTGAACCACGGGCGCCCCGGTGGCCTCGATCCGTTCGGCGTCGAGCATGGTCTGCTGATCCCCTT
>JAJZSH010000342.1 GCA_021822005.1 Deltaproteobacteria bacterium
CATTATGCGAAACGATCAACGGGCCGCGGATGCGTTGCGGCCGGTAACTGTGGAAAAGGGCTTCCAGCCCCAGGCCTATGCCTCGTTGCTGATAACCATGGGCGGCACCCAGGTTGCCTGCGCCGTCACCCTGGAAACCAGTGTCCCGCCCTTTTTGCGGGGGAGCGGCCAGGGCTGGATCACGGCGGAGTACGGCATGCTGCCCTGTTCGACCAGCAGCCGCATGCAACGGGAGGCGGCCAAGGGCAGATCGGGCCGCACCTATGAGATCCAGCGGCTGTTGGGTCGCTCGCTGAGGACCATGGTTGATCTCGCCCGCTTGGGCGAGGTGACCCTCCGGGTTGACTGCGACGTGCTCAAGGCCGATGGCGGCACCCGGACCGCCTCGATTACCGGCGCGGCTATTGCCCTGCGGGATGCCATTGAGCGCATGCACCGGGAGGGGGTTCTGGCCACGGCACCGGAGATCCTGCCGGTGGCCGCCGTCAGCGCGGGCATGGTGGACGGCGAACCCCTGCTCGATCTCAATTATGCCGAAGATTCCAAGGCCGAGGTGGATGCGAATTTTGTCATGACCGGGGATGGCCGCTGGGTGGAAACCCAGTGCACCGCCGAAGGCAAGCCCTTCAGTCCCGAGGATTTCAGCCGGATGGCGGCCCTGGCCCGCAAGGGCATCGACGAGCTGTTCACCCTATGGACCGTGGCATGACCTCCCCCTATACCCTGCACAGCCAGTCCAGCGACTGCGCGGCCCGGCGGGGCGAGGTGCGCACCCTGCACGGCACGGTGCAGACCCCGGTCTTCATGCCGGTGGGCACCCAGGGCACGGTCAAGGGCGTGACCCCGGAAAACCTCAAGGAGCTGGGCGCCCAGATCATCCTCGGCAACACCTACCATCTCTACATCCGGCCCGGCCATGAGCTGATCCGCAGCTTCGGCGGCCTGCATACCTTCATGAACTGGGACCGGCCTATACTTACCGACAGCGGCGGTTTTCAGATTTTCAGCCTCAAGGATCTCACCAGGATCACCGAAAAAGGCGCCGCCTTCAAGTCGCATCTGGATGGCAGCAATCTTTTTTTGAGCCCGGAGGATGCCGTGGGTGTGCAGGAGGCCCTGGGTTCGGACATCATGATGTGTCTGGACACCTGCATTCCCTACCCGGCCACCCGCGAGGAGGCCATTGCCTCCACCGACCTCACCGGCCGTTGGGCCAGGCGTTCCCGCGCCGCTCACCAGGAAAGGGGGCAGCTGCTGTTCGGCATCATCCAGGGCGGCATGTATCCCGACCTCCGGGCCAGGGCGGTGGAAGAGCTGGTGGAGACCGGCTTTGACGGCTATGCCCTGGGGGGCTTGAGCGTGGGCGAACCTGCCGAGCTGATGATGGAGATCACCGAACAGACCGCAGCCCTCATGCCCGCCGATTATCCCCGCTATCTCATGGGGGTGGGGACCCCGGAGAATCTGGTGGAGGCGGTGTATCGCGGCATCGACATGTTCGACTGCGTCATGCCCACGAGAAACGCGCGGAACGGAATGCTCTTTACTTCAAGCGGCAGGCTTGTTATAAAAAATGCTCGCCATCAGGATGACCAGCGGCCCGTGGATGAGGAATGCGACTGTTACACCTGCCGCCATTATTCCCGGGCCTATCTGCGGCATCTTTTCATGGCCAGGGAGATTCTCTCCTCGCAGCTGAACACCATCCACAACCTGCATTATTATGTGGGGCTCATGGCCCGGATGCGCAAGGCCATTGAAGAAGATCGTTTCAGCCAGTTCCGCCGGGAGTTTTATGCCAGGCGGACGGTAGAGTAATAAGGGTGCAGGCGGATGATGGCCTGCCTGGAAAATTTCAAATAAATCGGAGGGGAATTATGGTTGATGTAGCTTTTGCCGCAGACGCTGCGGCTGGTGCAGGTGGGGCGCAAGGCTTGATGAGCTTTTTGCCGCTTGTTTTGATCTTTGTCGTGTTCTACTTTCTCCTGATCCGCCCCCAGCAGAAAAAAGCCAAGGCGCATCAGGAATTTATCGCCAATCTCAAGAAGGGCGACGAGGTTCTGACCAGCGGCGGCCTTCAGGGCAAGATCACCGGCCTGACCGACCGGGTGGCGACCATCGAGATCGCCGAGAATGTGCGGGTGAAGATTGCCCGGCCCTATATCCTGGGCTCGGTGGCGGCCATGGAAGGCGGCGAGAAAAAAGAGGGCGCGGCCTGCGCCATCGGTGGCGGTGGCAAGGGCTGTTGAGGGTGATAAATCCCTTCACCGGGAGTGAAGCAAAGACAGGATTTTCGGCCTGCCTGGTTTTTCCAGGCAGGCCTTTTTGTGCCCCTTTCAGTCGGCCAACCCATGATGCACCGTCTTGAGGCAGCGGTCCATCACCACCAGAAGGCCTGCTGCCTTCGCGGTCCGGGCCGCCTCGGCATGGATTACCCCTTCCTGCATCCAGACCGCCCTGGCGCCGATGGCAATGGCCTCGGCCACTATGGGAGGCACATCCTCGGAGCGGCGGAAGATATCCACAATATCCACCGGGCCGGGGATTGAGGCAAGGTTG
>JAJZSH010000049.1 GCA_021822005.1 Deltaproteobacteria bacterium
CTTGGCCGCCAGCACTGCCTCAAGCTGGGTTATATCAAGAAAAACATCGTCCGGCCACCGCACCTGCCCGGCTGTTTTTTTCACCACATGGGGACCGTAGACGCCACGCACGTTCCGCCATTGCACCAGGGGCGGGGCAATGGCCATCTCCCCGCCCTCGATGGCAAAATCCCAGGCCAGCGGCGCGTAGCGTCCCTTGCCCTGCATGGCGGCCACCTCCACCGCGACCTTGAAATCTTTCAGGTGATCGCCAAGGTGAAGATGGCCGGTCGCCCGGCCCGAGACCTCGCTGAACCGGGCCAGTTCGGCGAGAAAGGGCTGGTGCTCGATGAGCCGTCCCAGAATCCCTGGAAGTTCGGCCAGATCGGCGTCAAGATCAACATCGAGCTTGAAGGTGAAATCATCATCCGGCAGACCCAGAATCAGGCGGCCATTCATGCCCCGGCTGTTGCCCAGCCGGGCCTGATCCGCATCCACCGTGAGCAGGCCGTTTTCGATCCGCATCCTGCCCTTGGCGTCGGTCAGGAGCAGATTTCCCGCCGGGGTAAGGATCGTGGCCTCGATGTCATCTGCGGTGATGTGCATGTTGCGCACATATTCAAGATCAGCCGCCGTGCCATGGAAGCTGTAGCTGGCCTTGCCGGCCGTGCCGCCCTGCACGATTTCCCCCACCCCTTTGGCTATCTCGTTCTCTCCCCACATGGCGAGAACAGCAGCGCGAATCCCGGTCAGATCAAGATCCTCGCCCTTGAGATCGATCTGCCACACCGGCGCGGAGTTTGCATCGCCTCCGGCAAAACGCCGGACCGTACCGGCGAGTTTCAGCCCTGGCTCACGCAGTTCAAATTCATTGAGCGTCAACAGCAGATCGTCTCCATCCTTGGCAAAGGCCAGATCGACAACCCCGCAGTTCAGCAGGATCTTTTTATCCTTGGGAAAGGCCAGCAGGCAGGGGGAGTCACCCACGATCTTGCCGGTGATTTTTTCAAGCCCGCGGCCTTCAAGGCTGCCGGTGAGATTGAGCGGGGAATCGGCGGGCGCCAGTTGGCCCTGGGCAAAGGAATGGACTACTTCATGCAGATTGAAGTTGCGGCAGGCAAATTGTAATCTGTAGGATTCATCCTCCCGAAAATACTTGCCGGATACGGCAAGATGCTCCCCAGCCGCGGGTTCGCCGGAAAGGTCGAAATCAATGGCGGCAAGGCTTACAGCCACGCTGCCGTTCAGGGCTTTTATGGAAAAATCCCTGCTGTGCAGAATGGGCCACTGAGTGTTGGCGGCAACCTGCAATGTCCCGCTGCGGATCACGATCTTCAGACCGGCAAGTTCAGGATCGGGGGCTTCGGACAGCGCGGTCGGAAACTGTTTCACCCTGATCTCCGGGCTCACCAGCAGAACCTTGCCGATCCGGACCTGGCCGCGGAATAAGGACCACCAGTCCGGATAGACCCTGGCCATTGGCGCGACCAGCGCGGTTTCCTCGCTGGTAAAACGGGTGTTGCGCAGGTTCAGATGGGGCAGGGGCAGCCAGGCCCATTCCAGGCGGTCGGTTTGCAGGGCGCCCTCCAGTCTGGCGTTTACCTGGGCGCTCATCCGCGCCTTGAGCGCGTCAAGGTCAATGAACCGCGGGAGCAGCAAGACCGGGCCGATGACCCCTAAGAGTCCAAAAACGGCGCAGGTAAGGATGATCCTGGTTCTGATGCGCAGGCTGGAGATTCGTGGCAGATTCATAGAGTATCGAAGGCTGGGCCGCTGGCGGCCGGCATATGGCTGGGACTGGCTGCGAACTGGAATGAAAAACGCGCATGGCAGTTCACCAAGATATCAAGGGAATAGTAGCACAACTTGTCGGTCCTATAAATTGATTTCCTCAGATTTGCCAAACTATTCGATATGTAACCGCCGGAGCAATACACTCAAGGAGCAAGGTCTGGTTTTTTTGCACCTGTAACCTTTTACCTTGTCAGTTCCCGCGCAATGGCGTAATTTCTCTGGAAATTCAAGATCACAGGCAGACACAGAATATGACACGGATACGCATCGGGGTTATCGGGGTAGGGTATCTCGGCAAGTTTCATGCCCGGAAATACATGGCAAACCCGGAGGTGGAGCTGGTGGGGGTGGCGGATGTCAACCCGGCCTACGCCGCCGAGGTGGCCGGAGCCTGCAACACCACCCCTTTTACCGATTACCGGGAGCTGCTCCAGCAGGTCGATGCGGTGAGCGTGGTAGTGCCCACCAGCCTGCACCACGAGGTAGCCACCGCCTGCCTGCTGGCCGGGAAGGATGTCATGCTGGAAAAGCCCATGACCACCACGCTGGCCGAGGCTGATGCGCTTATTGCCCTGGCCGATCAGAGGCAGCGCATCCTGCAGGTCGGCCATATCGAGCGGTACAATCCGGCGGTGCTGGCCATGGCCGAACACCTCACCCAGCCGCTTTTCATCGAGTCGCACCGGATTCATGTCTTCAAGCCCCGGGGCCTTGATGTTGACGTGGTGCTCGACCTGATGATCCACGACATCGACATTGTCTTAAGCCTGGTCAAATCGCCCATCGCCTCCATGCACCCGGTGGGCATGCCGGTTTTCACCCGGACCACGGATATTGCCAATGTCCGCCTGATCTTTGAGAACGGCTGCACCGCCAATCTCACGGTGAGCCGCATTTCCCGGGAAAATATCCGGCGGCTCCGCGTTTTCCAGCCCAATTCATTCGTGGCGGTTGATTACGGCAAGAAGGAGATCACCGTGATCCGGCCTGGCAAGGAGCTGGACGCGAACGGCATGCCCCAGGAGGAGATCCTTTCTTCCTGCTACCTGCACCAGGACGCCCTGGAGATGGAGCTGCTGGATTTTGTCAAGAATGTCCGCAACCGGACCCAGGCAAAGGTCTCTGGCAGGGAAGGGCGGCTGGCCCTGGCCGTGGCCCAGGAGATCATGGCCCGGATCAAGGAACATGCCGACACCCATCGCCAGCTGTTCAATGGCTGAGATCAGGAAACCATGCCAGCTCTGAACGCCCCCCGGATCATGATTGTCGCCGGCGAGGCCTCCGGCGACATGCACGGCGCCCGGCTCATCGCCGCCCTCAAGGGGCAGGCGCCGGGCGCGCGGGTCTGCGGCATCGGCGGTCCGGAACTGGCGCGCCAGGGGGTGGAAATTCTCTACGATGCCTCCCGGCTGGCCGTGGTGGGCATTGTAGAGGTCATCAGCCATTTCCGTTTCATCCGCGAGGCCATGCACGCCCTTGAGAAACGGCTCAGAGATGAGCCGCCCAACCTGTTGATCCTCATCGACTATCCCGACTTCAACCTGATCCTGGCCAAAAAGGCCAGGCGGCTCGGCATCCCGGTTTTTTACTACATCAGCCCGCAGGTCTGGGCCTGGCGCAGCGGTCGGGTAAAGACCATTAAAAAACTGGTGGATCGCATGGCCGTGATCCTTCCCTTTGAACAGGATTTTTACCGGAAATTCGGGATGGCGGTTGATTTTGTCGGCCACCCGCTGCTGGATTCGGTGCAAACAACCCAGACGCGGGAGGATTTTTTGCAGAGCCTTGGCATTGCCTCGGAAAGCACGGTGATCGGCATCCTGCCCGGCAGCCGGAAACGAGAAATAGCCGGAATGCTCCCGGTATTCCTGGCGGCGGCAAAACTGATGCAGGAGCAGCTTGTCAAGCCGGTCTTTGTCCTGCCCCTGGCCCCCACCCTGACCGAGGATGATCTTCTGGCCAATGGCCTGGCGGACGCGGGGGTCGAGGTGCGGGTGGTGCGGGAAAACCGCTACGAGCTCATGGCCGCCTGCAAGGCGGTGATGGCGGCCTCGGGCACGGTTTCTCTCGAACTGGCCATTCTGAATGTGCCCATGGTTATTTCCTACCGGGTTTCGCCGCTCACCTATTTTTTGGGGCGGCGCTTGATCAAGGTGCAATACGCCTCCCTGGTCAATCTGGTGGCCGGGCGGGAGGTGGCGCCGGAGCTGCTCCAGCACGAGGCCGTGCCGGAAAAAATCGCCCGGGCCACCGTGCGCCTTGTTGCGGACCAGGCCAAGCGTGCTAACCTGCTTGCCGGGCTGGCGGAAGTCCGGCAAAAACTGGGCGGGGCCGGGGCCTCGGCTAAGGCGGCCCGGCTGGCTCTTGAAACGGTTAGAAAAAGTGAATAGTGAAAAGTTGAGAATAGACGGGATTCCCTTTTACCCCCGCGTTACCTGCCTGATCGCCTCGTAGAGCACCACCGCCGCCGCCATGCCCAGATTGATGCTGCGGATGTTGGGGTTGCTCATGGGGATGGCGGCGCAGCGCTCCCGATACAGGGAGATGATCTCCTCGGGCAACCCTTTGGTCTCGCGGCCAAAAATCAGATAATCGCCGGGATGGTAGCGCGCCTCGGTGTACGGTCGCTCCACCTTGGTGGTGAAAAAGTGCAGGCTCAGCTCATCCTGGGCCGCCAGAAATTTCTCGAAATTATCCCAGTAGCGAATATCGACAAACTTCCAGTAATCAAGACCAGCCCGCTTCAGATGCTTGTCATCGGTGGAAAATCCCAGGGGACGGACCAGGTGCAGAATCGTGTCCGTGGCCCCGCACAGCCGGGCGATACTCCCTGTATTGGGAGGGATTTCCGGCTCGACCAGAACGATATGGAAAGGAGAAGGGGAGGGCAAGGAAGGACTAGAGCATGGAGATCGGGTTGTCCGGGGTCACCACCACATTCTTCACCACAACGACCTTGGGATCATCCAGGCTGCTGGCCAATTGGGTGAGCGACTGAATATCCTGACGAAAGAGAACCAGCTGGGTTCCCGCCAGCTGGGAGCGCGGGCGAAACTTGACATTGAAGGGGTTGGTGAACACCCCGTTCTGGGCCATGCGGTAATCGAGATGCGGGCCGGTGGAGATGCCGGTGGAGCCGACATAGCCGATGATCTGTTTTTGCCGCACCCTGGCCCCGGCCGTAATATTTTTGGCGAAACCGGAAAGATGGGCGTAGTAGGTCTGGTAGCCGCCGCCATGGTCAAGGATGATCAGTTTGCCAAAGCCGCCTTTCCAGTTGGCAAAATTCACCCGGCCGTCGGAGGTGGCCATGATCGGGGTGCCCATCGGCGCGGCAAGATCAACGCCCAGGTGAGGCCGGACAATATCCAGGACCGGATGGAGACGGTTGTAGGAAAAGCCCGAGGAAACCCTGGCCATGGGGATGGGGGAGCGGATAAACGATTCGCCCAGTTCGTAGCCCCGATGGTCGAAATAAGCGGCCTCGTTTCCGTCCTGGCCAAAATAAAAGCCCTCGAGCGGGCCGACCTCCTTGCTGTTGTAACGCGCCACCAGAATCTTGCCATAGCCGACAAACTGGTTGTTTTTGTAATATTTTTCAAAGACCAGTTCAAAGGAGTCGCCAAACCGGGTCTCGGTGTTGAAATCGATCTTTGAGGCAAAGATGTCGGCAAAACTGTAGATCAGTTTGGGATCTTCCTTAAAGGAGGCAAGCGCGGCAAAAAGGGAGGATTCGATCCTGCCCCGTAATTTCACGGTGCGGCAATCAAGGGGAACATCAAGTTTTTTGGCCGTAAAAGAGCCCTCGGCAGTGCGTTCGATGGCATGGACCTCAAGAGGGCCTGATTCGTACAGGCATTTGACCAGGCTGCCATCGTCGTCAAGGGTCAGGGTATAGCGGTCATTGGGCTTCATCTCCCGAAAATCCACCAGGCCGTCAAAGGCGGTGATCACCGACTGCCGGACCTCTTCATCAACCCCGTGGAATCGGAAGGAAGAGCTCAGCGAATCTCCCGGACGGAGCTCCCCGACAATCTCCCGGACGTTGGGCAGAAATTCTTCTGTTTCGCCGGAAGCGTGAGAATCAACCCCGGACCCCACCGGGATGGGGTTACCATCCACGGCATAGAGAAAAAAGGCGACAACCAGCGCGAAGGAAACACCAACGGTGAGAAAATGCGAAGTGTTTAAGAAAATAACCAGCTGTCTTTTCGTGCTGTTGCGGAAGCGGGACACCCCTCGGGAGAGGGCGGCGAGGCACGGCAGGCATAACCGGAAAATAAACGCCTTGCGCGTCTTGCGAAGAAGGGAGGGTATGTTGATTTCTTTTGCCATTAACACTCCACTCCATGGAGATTTCAGCGGACACGCCCCGCATCCGCCTGGATGCCGATCTTAGATAAACATCTATTGTTTAGCAAGATCAGGCGACTATTACAAGTTTCTTTTGCTTGTTTTTTTCCATGTATAATGGTTCTCCCTGACCCATCGGGAAAATCCTGTCCCAGACAATTTGTTCGGTTGAAAAAAAAATAAAATTGTTGCACACTGCGTTTTCGGAATTTTTCCGGCTCCAACGAGTGGGGAGCCGGATATTTTTATTAAGACTCGCCTCCCGGCAGATTTTTTTAACATGCGAGGCTCTTGCAAAAATCTTAGTTGTGGTGTTTTCGGAGTGTTGCAAGAGACTCATACAGATCAGGAGCAGCAGGCAGCAATGGCTTTAATCGTGCAGAAATTCGGCGGGACCTCGGTGGCGAACCCGCACAAGATCAAGGCGGTGGCCGAACGGGTCATGGGCTACAGCCGCAAGGGACACAGGATGGTGGTCGTGCTCTCGGCCATGGCCGGCGAGACCAACCGTTTCGTCGATCTGGCCAACCAGATGCAGGCCATTCCCGACCCCCGGGAGATGGACGTGCTCCTGGCCACCGGCGAACAGGCGACCATCGCCCTCTTCGCCATGGCGGTGAAGGAGGCGGGCCTTGATGCCATCTCGCTTTTGGGCGATCAGGTGAAGATCACCACCGACCGGATGCACACCAAGGCCAGGATCCGGAAAATCGACTCGGCCCTGATCAACCGACACCTGGACGCGGGCAGGATCGTGGTGGTGGCAGGGTTTCAGGGAGTCACCGAGGACGGCGACCTGACCACCCTGGGCCGGGGCGGCTCCGACACCACGGCGGTGGCCCTGGCCGCCGCGCTTGCGGCGGACGAGTGCGAGATCTACACCGATGTGGAAGGGGTATACACCACCGACCCCAACATCTGCTCCACCGCCAGAAAGATAGACCGTATTTCCTACGACGAAATGCTTGAACTGGCCAGTCTCGGCGCCAAGGTGCTGGACATCCGCTCGGTCGGTTTTGCCAAACGCTATAAAGTGCCTGTCCATGTTCGTTCCACCTTCACGGAAACCGAAGGAACATGGGTGGTAGAGGAGGATAAAGAAATGGAATCGAATCCGGTGTCCGGAGTAACCTGCAGCAAGAACGAAGCCCGCATCACCATCGCCAGGGTTCCCGATGTGCCCGGCACCGCCTCCAAGATCTTCAGCCCGCTCACCAGCGAGGGCATCGTCGTGGACATGATCATTCAGAACACCCGCGAAGGTGAGCTCACCGACATGACCTTCACCGTGCCGCGCACCGATTACAAAAAAACCATGCAGATCATGGAGCGGGTTGGGGCAGAGATCGGCGCCGAGGGGGTGACCGGCTCGGAGAACATCGCCAAGGTCTCCATTGTCGGGGTGGGCATGCGCAACCACGCAGGCATTGCCTCCACCATGTTCAAGGTCCTGGCCCAGGAGGGCATCAACATCCTGATGATCAGCACCTCCGAGATCAAGGTCTCCTGCGTCATCGAGGAGAAATACACGGAACTGGCGGTCCGGGCCCTGCATGACGCATTCGGGCTGGAAAAAGGCAACGTGGCATGACACATCCAGTCGTCGTCTACGACACCACCCTGCGGGATGGAACCCAGGCCGAGAATTTCAACCTCTCGGTGGAGGACAAGCTGCGCATCACCCTGAAGTTCGACGAGCTGGGGATCGACTTTGTCGAGGGCGGCTGGCCGGGCTCCAACCCCAAGGACGTGGAATACTTCAAGGAGATCCAGAAGTACGAGCTCAAGCACACCAGGGTTACGGCCTTTGGCTCCACCCGGCTGTTTGCCAACCCGGCGGAGCAGGATCAGAACCTCAATGCCCTGCTCGCCGCGAACACCCCTGGGATCACCATCTTCGGCAAAACCTGGGACATCCATGTGCACGATGCCCTGCGCATCGGGCTTAATGACAATCTGCTGATCATCGAGGAGTCGCTGAGGTATCTGCGGCCCCATGTGCAGCATCTGTTTTACGATGCCGAACACTTTTTCGACGGCTTCAAGGCCAACCGGGAATACGCTTTTGCCACCCTGGATCGGGCCATTGCCGGCGGCGCCGACTGCCTGGTGCTCTGTGAGACCAACGGCGGCACCCTGCCCACCGAACTTTCCGCGATCATCGAAGCGGTGAAGACGCACCTGGCGGCGAAAAAGGCCACGGTGCAGTTCGGCATCCATGCCCACAACGATTCCGAGTGCGCGGTGGCCAACTCCCTGATCGCCGTCTCCCTGGGCGCCTCCCAGGTGCAGGGCACGGCCAACGGCTTTGGCGAGCGCTGCGGCAACGCCAACCTCACCTCGATCATGCCGGCCTTGGCCTTGAAAATGGGCTACGAGTTTACCGCCGCCGCCAACCTGCACCGGCTCACCGAGGTTTCCCGGTTTGTCTCCGAGCTGGCCAACCTCTCCCCCAACAAGTACCAGCCCTACGTAGGTCAGTCCGCCTTTGCCCACAAGGGCGGCATCCATGTCAGCGCCATGCAGCGCAACCCCCTGACCTACGAGCACCTCGAACCGGAAAAGGTCGGCAACGTGCGGCGGGTGCTGATCTCGGATCTCTCGGGAAAAAGCAACGTGCTGGTCAAGGCGAAGAAGTTCGGTCTTGACCTGGACAGCAAGGACCCGGTGGTCAGCGCCATCGTCAAGGAGTTGAAGGATCTGGAAAATCAGGGTTTTCAGTACGAAGGGGCCGAGGCGTCCTTTGAGCTGCTCATGCGCCGCGCCCTGGGAACCCCGAAGAAGTATTTCGACCTGCACGGCTTTCGGGTGATCAGCCAGAAGGCCCCGGACGGCGTGCTTCAGGAGGAGGCCACCATCCGATTGGCCGTGGCCGGCGAGGAGGTGCATACCGCAGCCCTTGGCAATGGCCCGGTCAATGCCCTGGATAAGTCGTTGCGCAAGGCCCTGACCCGGTTCTATCCCAATCTCAAGGAGATGGAGTTGCAGGATTACAAGGTGCGGGTGCTGGCCAGCGAACACGGCACTGAAGCCAGAGTGCGGGTGCTGATCGAATCCCGCGACCACGACAGCCAGTGGGGCACGGTGGGGGTCTCCCCGGACATCATCGAGGCAAGCTGGCAGGCCCTGGTGGACAGCATCACCTACAAGCTCATGAAGGATGAACAGAACAGACACTGATACCGGGAGAAAGGACCTGCGCCCGCTGGTGCTGCTCCTTTTCGCCCTGGGCATCCTGTCCGTTATTGCTGTCCGCCTAGGCTGGCTTCCGATCCTTCCTCGGCATGAAGCTTCCTCCCCGCAAAAACTTGCGTGGTGCGATGGCTCTGTCGCCACCGGTCTCTACCGGGTGCCAGATGATTCCGCTTACCCGGTTGGGGAGGAACAGCCGCAGGCCGAAGCCGCTCCCAAACAGGAAACCCGAGCCTCAAGAAACCCCCCGGCCAAACTGGCCCCCCTGTTTTTCAAGCCCATTCCCATCAATCAGGCCGACGAAGAACTGTTGGCCACCATTCCCGGAATCGGTCCGGCCTTTGCCCGAAGAATCATCGAGTTTCGCGGACAGCACGGCAGGATCACTTCAATTGAGGAACTGGACGAGGTAAAGGGTGTCGGCCCGGCCAAGTTGAAGATATTAAAGGCCCACTTGATTGTCGATTAAATCCATTTCCAAGAGCTTGCTTCACCGGATGAGCGAGAAATTTAATGCTTGATTGGGAAATGGAATTAGAGCAACACAGGGAAATTCAGGCCGTCACCGTGGCAACCAGCGCCACCATGCCTGCCCGAATCCGGGCGTACTCCTCGCCGGAGAGTCCGGCCCCGAGGGCCACCGTTTCCGCCATTTTTGCGGTGAGAAAATCTCCGGGTCCGTGGGCGTCGGCGTTTACGGCAAGCCCCGCTCCGGCAGCAAGGGCCATCTTGGCCACATGCCCGTTGGTGAGCGAGTGCCCCCGACGACCGGACAACTCAAGGAGGATGCCCTTGTCCGCGGCAAGCCGCGCCTCTTCCAAGGTAATGAATCCGGGGTGGGCCAAGACATCCACACCTGCTTCAAGGGCCGCCCGGTTGGTCCCAGGCCGCACCGGCTCAACCGGGGTTTCTCCATGGCCGACCACGATCTTCGCGCCAAGCTCCCTGGCCCTGCGGGTGAGTTGGGCAAACTGCTCCGGCGGCACATGGGTCAGTTCGATCCCGGGCAGGAGTTGGGTCTTGGAATACCGGTTCAAATCAGCCGCCGCCTGGACAATGCGCGGGATGATGAAATCCAGATTGGAAGAGTCGGCGTGATCGGTGATGGCGATGGCTGAATAACCGAGGATTTCCACCCGGCGCAGATGCTCGGCCGGAACAAGTTCACCGTCACTGAACAGGGAATGGGTATGCAGGTCGATCATGGAGGTCTCCATTTTATGGGCCGATTGGGATTATTTGCAGAGCTTCTCTGTTGAAATGAATATATTCAACGTGCTTCACGAAGTCACTATCATCGCTCGTGAGTCACGACGGTAAAGAAAAAAGCCGCTCCTTTTGCCCTCGACCGCCGGTATTGCATGATTTACCTTTTGCGCTAAGCGCTATCGTGTCGGGTTTCGCGACAACACTCTACCCGGCCTACCGACTTCTTAGTGTGCGAATATAAGCGTATACCGACTGTATTTCTTTTTCATTGAGTACGCTTTCCCAACCCGACATGGGGGTGTCCTTAATGCCTTTTTTGATGATATGTATACGCCCTTGGTCAGAATAATATTTTGAGTGTTCAGGGGCAGTGAAGTCGGCAGGTTTTTGCTTTAGAGTAGCAGCGACCGGACCGTCTCCTTTACCGCTCTCACCATGACAGGCTACACATGATTTATTAAATATTTTTTTTCCAAGTGTCAGCTGTTCTTCGGTAGCTGCCGGCACGGGCTGATTGTATTTATCACCAAGTTCTTGCTTTAGTCTTTGCAGAACATCGTTCATGTGATCCATGTGCCCCTCTGCGTGGATGCCTTTTTCTCCATGTTCATGATGGCCACCTTTTTCTTCAGCATGCTTGTATTCTGGACTTGCGTAGCTGGTTGTGGCTATGGAGCCGACAGCAAACAGTATTGCTGTTCCAAGGGTTAATAATGTCTTTTTCATAGCTTTACCTTTATGTTTAGGTTGTCGTGCCATTTCTGAGCACAACATTAATATTATCCGGATTTCCTTATTTGCTCCTGTGTACAGCGGCGAATGCCCCTATCAGGCACGAGAAGCGGATTACTGACGGATTTATCCTTCGATATTTCCTGATTACAGGCTTGAACGGGATGTTATGTGGAATAAGGATAAATCCATAGGGTATTTATCTTCATCATAGCACAACCATCGCCCGATGTTACGGGTTTTGCGGCCTAGTACCATGTAACGTTTTTCATTTCGCATCCCCCTCCCTTGACGGGAGGTGGTTAGGGGGTGGGTGAAGCAACAATTGGGCGTCTACATGACGACTCCCCCCCACCCTAACCCTCCCCCCCTTGGGGGGAGGGAACTAATTTCTAACCCTCCCCCCAAGGAGGGAGGGAACTAATTTGAGTGTCGATTTAAGTGTTACAATGTACTAGATCATTTTTCCCCGCAAGGAATTCTGACAAGCACCCTCGATCTCCACCGTGAGCAACTGGCCAGGAACCAGCTTGCTTTCGCAGGAAAAATTCACGATCTGATTGGCGCCGGTCCGGCCGCTCCATTGATTGGCTGGAGCCTTGCTTGCCCCTTCCACCATGACTTCCACGGTTTTGCCGATCTCCGCCTGCTTGAGGGCAAGGGATATCTCCTCCTGCCGCGCCTGCAACCGGGCAAGCCGCTCGGTCTTGATCACTTCCGCGACCTTCTCGGGAAAATCGGCGGCCTTGGCGTTGGGCCGGTCGGAATACTTGAAGGAATAGGCGCCGTGGTATTGCACCGTCTCCACCACCTGCATGGTGGCGGCAAAGTCATCGTCCGTTTCCCCTGGAAAACCGACGATGATATCGGTGGTCAGGGCGATGTCCGGCCGGTACTCCCGCAGTCTCGCCACCTTGTCGAGATAGGATTCGATGGTGTACTTGCGGTTCATCCGCTGCAGGATGGTGTTTGAGCCGGACTGAACCGGCAGGTGGAAATGCGGGCACAGAACGGGGATCTCGGCAAAGCAGCGCATCAGCTCCTCGGAAAGATCCTTGGGATGGGAGGTGGTGAAACGGAGCCGTTTCAGTCCGTCAATATCGGCCACCGCGCGCAGGAGTTCGGGAAAACTCTTATTCTGCTTAGTGTCGCCCTTTTTACCGTAGGAATTGACATTCTGGCCGATGAGGGTGATCTCCTTGACCCCTTGGCCTACAAGATGGGTCGCCTCGGCTAGAATATCACCAAAGCTCCGGCTGATCTCGCGGCCCCGGGTATAGGGCACCACGCAGTAGGTACAGAAATTATCGCACCCCTGCATAATGGTGATAAACCGTTTATGCGGGGTGGTCTCAGCCAGGTTGGGCAGAAAGGGCGGGATAACGAAATCGACGGATAGATCCGTAGCCACCAGGGGCTTTTTGTCCCGGCGGGCCGCCGCGACCAGGGAGGGGAGGGTGTAGATGGACTGCGGCCCCATGACGATATCGATATAGGGCATCCGCTCCAGCAGGGCCTCGCCATCCTGCTGGGCCACGCATCCGGTCACAGCGAGGATAAGGTTGGGGTTCTTCTCCTTCAGTTTCTTATACCGGCCAAAGCAACTGTACGCCTTGTGCGCGGCCTTGCCACGGATACTGCAGGTGTTGACCACCACCACATCAGCCTGCTCGGGCTTATTGGTTTGGATATAGGAATGCTCGCCAAGAAGCTGGGCCATGATCTCGGAATCACGCTCATTCATCTGGCAGCCAAAGGTTTCCATGTAGAGAAGCTGGGTCATGCTTGATACTTTACCTTAACTATATTAATACGCTCGCACCGTCATTCTCGCGAAGGCGGGAATCCAAGGATGTAGGTGCCCGACAATAGCATTCGGGCATGACTTAATTGTCCAAATATTCCAGCTTGAGCCGCTGGGCCATACTCTGCAACACCTGCCTCACATCCTGCTCCAATTCAGGGGGGTATTTCAGCTCAACCACCCCCTCGGTCCGATCCACAGTGGACATGATCGTCAGATTATCATAACCCTCGAGAATAAATTTCAAGAAATAGATCTGTTCCGGGTCAATGCGAATCCGACAACTGGCCAGGAAACTTGTCATGGCATCCATCACACGGACAGGGCGGAATCGATCCCGCCCAGGATATCCTTATATCGGGCAAGCCGGGGCATGACAACCTCATCGAGAAATTCATCGGTCTGCTGCGGAGCCCGGCCGACAAACTCGCTGCCGTCACCGACCAGTTCCTTGAGCTCCTGCACCGTAAAGGGCACGGCCGGATCATTGGCAAGCCGAGCGAGCAGATCGTTTTCCATCCCTTCTTCCTTCACCACCTTGCCGGCGGCCACGGAATGGACCTTGATCACCTCGTGCATCTCCTGACGGCTCTTTCCTTTCTCCACGCAGGCCATGAGAATCTTCTCCGTGGCCATGAAGGGGAGCTCCTGGGCAAGATGGCGTCCAATTTGTTTCGGATAGACAACCATGCCCTGTGAAACATTGAGAAACAACTTTAGGATTGCGTCGGTGAGCAGGAAGGCCTGGGGGATATCCATGCGACGGATGGCCGAATCGTCCAGGGTCCGCTCAAACCATTGATTGGCGTAGGTAGCGCCGAAATTGCCTACCAGGCCCATGAGCTTTCTCGCC
>JAJZSH010000050.1 GCA_021822005.1 Deltaproteobacteria bacterium
GGACATCCTGCCCCGGATCATGGCGACCCAGCGCAGGGTGTACGGCTTCAAGTTCCACGGCTACTGGGGATACACCCGGACCGTTGCCGAATACTGGCAGACCAACATGGACCTGCTGGGACCGGAGCCGAAGATCCCGCTTGAAGAGTGGGGCATCCGCACCAACCTGGAACACCGGGCGGTCCGGGACTGCCAGCCCCTCAAGGCCGGTCCCGGAGCCCGCATCGAAAACAGCCTGGTCTATAACGGCTGTGTCGTGGAGGGACGGGTGGAAAATTCCATCCTCTTTCCCGGGGTCCATGTCAAGTCCGGGGCACAGGTGAAGAACTCCGTGCTCTTTTACGATAATGTGGTGGGGCACGGCGCCATTCTCGACACGGTGGTGAGCGACGTCAACGTAACCTTTGGGGCCAGGGTGCGGGTCGGCGAGCCAGGGCCTCCGGAGGCCCAAAAGGTCACGGTGATCGGCTGGAACAACCATCTGCTCGACGGCATGGTGATCGGCTCCGGCTGCACCCTGCACCCCAATCTGCGCCCGGAGCAGATGGCCGGGGAAATCAAAAACAACGAGGTGGTCCGATGATCCAAGGCGACAATACCCTGGTTCTCCTGCTGGCCGGCGGGGTCGGCAGCCGCCTCAATGTCCTGGTGCAGAGCAGGGCCAAGCCGGCCGTGCCCTTTGCCGGATTCTACCGGATCATTGATTTTTCCTTGAGCAACGTGATGAACTCAGGGCTCAGCCAGGTCGGGGTGCTCACCCAGTACAAGCCCCTTTCCCTGATGCGCCATCTCGGCACCGGCGAGGCCTGGGATTTCACCGGCCGCACCAGGGGGGTGAAGATCCTCCCCCCCCGCACCGGGTTCCAGGATTCCGACTGGTACAAGGGCACGGCCGACGCGGTGCGCCAGAATATCGACTTTATCCGGGAGCACCCGGCCAGGGAGACGGTCATCCTTTCCGGGGACCATATCTACCGCATGGATCTCGACGACATGCTCCGCTTCCACCGCCGGAAAAAAGCCCAGGTGACCATCGCCATGATGGTGGTGCCGCTCTCCGAGATCCACCAGTTCGGCGCCGGCATCACCAACGGTGAGGGCCGCATCGTCGAATGGGAGGAAAAACCTAAGCTTCCCCGCACCGATCTGGCCTCCATGGGAATCTACGTGTTTGACACCGGATATCTGCTTCGGCTTCTGGAGGAAGACCGCGAGGAGGTGGACTTCGGCATGCACCTCATCCCCAAGGCCATCGAGCGGGACAATGTCTTTGCCTATCCCTTCCACGGCTACTGGCGGGATGTGGGTACGGTCCAGGCGTACTGGCAGGCGAACATGGATCTGCTGAAAGCCGATTCCGAGATCTCCCCCCAGGCCTGGGGCATCCGGCCAAACCCCTATGCGGACCGGCTGGCGGTGGACCGTTGCCCCGCCCGTTTTGCCGCCGGCTGCGTGGTGAAGGGCTCCATGATCTCCGCCGGCTGCGTCATTGAGGGCGAGGTGATCAATTCGGTGCTCTCGCCCGGGGTGCGGGTGGGGAAGAATGTCCGGGTCAGGGACTCCATCATTCTGCACGACTGCGTTCTGGAGGAAGGGGCCGTGGTGGATCTGGCCATTCTCGATAAAAGAGTCCGGGTAGGTCTGGGGGCGGTGGTGGGGCAGGGCGAGGACAAGGGTACGCCCAACAAGGCCTGCCCCAAGCATCTCTACACCGGGATCACCATGATCGGCAAGGAGGCGGAGGTGCCGCCCCAGGCCGTGATCGGACGCAACTGCGTGGTGACGCCCTCCCGCAAGGGTGGGGATTTTCCCTCGCTGGCCATCGCCACCGGGGAAACCATCTGATTCGTGAGGCTCGTGGGCAGGACCGCTCCTTTCCCCGCCCTGTGTCTTGCTGGCCCCTGTTCCCCGTGCCTGAAAACGAGGCTTCAGTGGCAGCCTTTTCTTTCTGGGAGATCTTGGCGCGATTACTTTTTCCTGGTAAATACCTGGGGATGGTGTTTTTCGCCGCATTCCCGGCAGATGCCGTGGCTGAACTCCACCTCGGCGTGACTGCGGAGATAGCTCTCCAGCTGTTGCCAGACCCCATTGTCGTCCTTGATTTTCTTGCAGTAGGAGCAGATGGACAGCAGGCCGTTGAGCCGTTTTGTCTTGGCCAGGCAGGCTTGCAGCTCCCTGATGAGGTGTTCCTTGCTCCTTTCCGTCATCTTGCGGATGGTTACATCGTGGATGATATTCACCACGGCGGTGACTGTGCCCGTAGCCGCTTTCAGCGGCGCGGAGGTGATCTCCAGGTGGTGCTCGCTCCCTTTGATGCGGATCAGTTTTTCGTTTTTGTGGATCTTGCCATCGGCAAATACCTCCGCGGCGTGACACGACTCGCAGCGGCTCTGCAGGCCATGGTAGATGGTGTAGCAGTTTTTCCCGCAGTTGGAGCCCCAGAGCTCCTTGGCGGCTTCGTTTTCGTAGATAACGGTAAAGTTTCTGTCGATGATGGTGCAGGGCTCCCCCAGGCTGGCAAGAATCACTTCGGCCTGGGAGCTGACCATTGTCCGATCGGGCTGACCATTCTGGATGGCTATGGTCAGCAGCTCCGGGCAGGGGAGGTGCGCCTGGAGGGTGCAGGTCCGGCCTGGGCCCAGGGGAAGAACTCTGTGTATCCGGGTCGCCCCGGAGAGCGGGAGTTCGCGCAACAGGACGGGCAGGGCCAGGGTCTGGCTGAGGGATTCCGGCAGCTCTTTTTCCAGGATATCGTCCGCGCTCACCGAAAGCAGCTCGCAAAAGAG
This sequence comes from Deltaproteobacteria bacterium, assembly GCA_021822005.1. Lineage (GTDB taxonomy): Bacteria > Desulfobacterota > Desulfobulbia > Desulfobulbales > Desulfurivibrionaceae > Thiovibrio. Next base: position 2,787 of record JAJZSH010000050.1, read on the forward strand.
CTGGTTGGCAACCCTGCCCACAAACCCCCGGGGATTGCCGGAGCCGTCCCGGAGGATTTCGACAACGAAGAGACCGCAACAGATGTCGTCACAGAGGGGGGTGAAAAGCTGGTGGAGAAGGTCCAGGGGAAGGGTTCTGGGGGTGCCCAACATACGCTCCTGTTATTTTTTCTGCTTACCGTGGTATTCGCGGCGGGAAAGTCGAGAAAGGCGACTTCTGGCCGACGGTGTCAGGCAGACGGTGCGTTTTCTTTTTCTGGCACCGTTCCCCCCGGTTTGGTGGCAGACCAATACAGCGTACATCGCAAACCATGATGAACATAAAATGAGGCAGAGGCTTTTCTAATAATGGAGATGGACGGCAATGGCAATACGGGAAAAATACGGGGTTTGGCCGGATGCCTGTCAGGCAAGGGAGGAAAGGTAGGAGCGCAGGTTGGTTTTTTTGCTTTTGATGCCGAGTTTGACGCGGAGTTTGTCGCGGTAAAACTCCACGGTCCGGCTGGAAAGATCGAGGATGGCGGCTATTTGCTTGGTGGATCTGCCCTGCCTGATCAGTTCCGCCACCTCCAGCTCGCGGGGGGTGAGCCCGCCCAGTCTGGCGGAGAGCGTCAGGCTGAAGATCGAGGTGATTCTTTCAAGATTGGCCAAAGCCACCCGCAGGTAGAGTTCCAGCTCCTGATCCTTGCAGCGCTCCTGTATCTTTTCCAGATAGGGTAAAACCAGGCGCTGCAGATTGTCGTGGATCCTGCGTTCATGCTCGGCCCAGGCTTCGGCGCCCTGATGCAGGAGAAGGCGGAGGGCGTTGTTGACCTCGGTGAGTTCACGGGTCTTGTGTTCGAGGTGGAGTTCCAGCTCCTGGATTGCCCTGAGGTCTCTGGAGAGGCCGCGAAAACCGACCACGGTGTTTCCGGCCAGCACCGGCAGACAGTGGATTTCGATGGGGATGACGGCGCCGTTTTTCCTCATCGCCCGTCGCCGCAGGCCTTTGCGGGGTTTTCTGCCCAGGCGGATCTCCTCGATGATTTTCCGCTGGGCCTCCCGGTCTTCCGGGGGAATGAGCGTTTCAATGATGTTGCGGCCCAGGAGTTCAAGGGGCTCATAGCCGTAGAGGGCACTGCAGCTTGGCGAGCAATAGGTGAAATCTCCCTGGGCGTCTGTTTCCCAGACCCATTCAAGGCTTTGGCTCGCAAGCTCATGGAAGCGGGCGGTCTCGCTTGCCAGGGTCCTGTCGGTTGAGGCCTTGGCCTTCATCTCTTATCGGAGCCCAGCGATAAAAGGGCCCACCGCCTCCGGGCCTTTTTCTTCCACCAGCCTGATGGTGGCGGTGCCGATCACCGCCAGATCCGCCTTGCCGGTCAGGATTTGTACCTCTTCCCGGTTGCTGATGCCGAAACCCACGGCGAGCGGCAGGTCCGTGGCCCTGCGACAGCGGGCCAGGTAGGCAGCGAAAGAGGCATCGAACTCGGTCTTGCTGCCGGTGACGCCCCGGCGGGCCACGCAGTAGATGAACCCGGCTCCATGCCCGGCCAGGGTCCGCATCCGTTCCTCCGTGCTGGTGGGGGCGAAGATCTGGATGGGGGCAAGATCAAGCTCCCGGGCCAGCCGGAGATACTCCTCGCCCTCCTCGGGCGGCAGATCGGGGATGATGCAGCCCCTGATCCCGATTTCTTTGGCTTTGGTCAAGAAATCCTTCAGACCGTACTTGAAGAGGATATTGTAGTAGGTCATGAACAGGAAGGGGATCTCGTATTCCGCCGCCATCTCCGCGGCAAAGGCAAGGCAGTCAGCGACTTTTGTCCCGCCGGCGATGGCCTCCTGGTTGGCCTTGATGATCATGGGGCCGTCGGCCATGGGCTCGGAAAAGGGGATCTGGAGCTCGATCACGTCCACCCCGTTTGCCACCATCTGCCGGATCACCTCGCGGTTTACCGCAAAAGAGGGATAGCCCAGCACCAGATGGGTCATGAGCAGGATGTCTTTTTTGGCCCGGGCTGCCCGGAGCTGGTCAGCGAGTTGCATATTCCTCTCCCTTTTTCCGGATAAAATCCTTCCAGGAAGGATCATCGAAGGCATGGGCAATGGTGAAGATATCCTTGTCCCCACGGCCGGACTGGTTGATGACCACTGCCTGGTCGCCGGCCAGCTCTCCCGCCTCCTTGAAGGCCTGGACAAAGGCATGGGTGGACTCCAGGGCCGGGATGATCCCTTCCTTTTTGATGGTAAGATCCAGCGCCGCCATGACCTCCTGGTCGGTGGCCGCGGCAAAGCGGACCCGACCCTTTTCCCAGAGGTCGGCGAGCAGGGGGGAGACCCCGATATAGTCAAGACCCGCGGCCACCGAATGGGTGTCGCGCATCTGGCCGTCGGAATCCTGGAGAAACATGGTTTTGTACCCCTGGGCCACGCCGGGCGAGGCGTCCCGGCTGGCGAGCCGTGCGGCGTGCTGGCCGGTGTCAAGCCCCTTGCCGCCCGCCTCCACCCCGATCAGCTCCACCCCGGCGTCGGCAAGAAAGCCCTGGAAGATGCCCATGGCGTTGGAGCCGCCGCCCACACAGGCATAGACCCGCGCCGGAAGTTTGCCGTGGGCCGTGATGATCTGCCCTCTCGCTTCCTGGCCGATGATGGACTGGAACCAGGCCACCATCTCCGGAAAGGGGTGCGGCCCGCAGACCGTGCCCATCACGTAGTGGGTGGTGTCCATGTTGGAAACCCAGTCGCGGAAGGCCTCGTTGATGGCGTCCTTGAGGGTGCGGCTGCCGGTGGTGACCGGAACCACGGTGGCGCCCAGCTTCTCCATCCAGAAGACATTGGGCCGCTGGCGGTGGACGTCTTCCTCGCCCATGTAGATGGTGCAGGCAAAGCCGAACTTGGCGGCCATGGTGGCGCAGGCCACTCCGTGCTGGCCCGCGCCGGTTTCCGCGATCACCCGGGTCTTGCCCATGCGCTTGACCAGCAACCCCTGGCCCATGACGTTGTTGGCCTTATGCGCCCCGGTGTGGTTGAGATCCTCGCGCTTGATGAAGATTTGCGCCCCGCCGAAGTGACGGCTCAGGTTTTCGGCATGGGTGAGGGGGGTGGGGCGGCAGGAGTACGAGCCCATGAGATCGAGGTACTCCTGCCAGAAGGCCGGGTCTGCCTTGGCCTTGGCGTAGACCTCCTTCAGCTCCCGGAAGGTTTCGTAAAGCACTTCCGGGATATAGGCGCCGCCCCATTGTCCAAAATAGCCAGGTTTGTTCATGGTGAAAATCCTTGTCGCCTAACCGGCGAATTCTTTTTTGGGGGTTTTCCAGAACCGATACGATACTCCATTTCCAGCAGGTTAGACAAGGAGAGAAGAGGGGGAAAGCCTAAAAAAACAGGAGCGGTTCCGAGGCGTTCCCCCTTCCCGTGCTCCAGGCGCTCCCGATTTTTTCCGGCGCGGCTGTTTTTGCGGGAGGCGTGCTGTCCGGTCATTGCGCGAAACGCGGCCAGTTCTTGTGTGCCCCGCATATTTTTTTGATTTTTCTTGTGGAGCGCGGGCGTGGTTCCCGGTTATATTGCCCTGCGCAACCTTGCCGCTTTTCCTCGTGTGATTCATCGGAGGTTGTAACTGTTCAGCAATGAAGCGGCGCTGCTGAACAGTTACAGTTGGGATGTTTAAGCCTGTTTTTGGGTTTCATGAATAGTTACCGGAGGCTTTGATATGACCGTGCGTTCCTGCGTCCACCCTTCCGGGCAGTTTGTCTATGGCGTGCATACGCCTTCATACCAGGTTGCCAATCTGCGGGAAAACGATTGTGTCGAGCCGCTCGGCGCATTTCCGGACGGCAATCCGTATCTGAACCGGGGTAATTTCCCCGAGGGCGATCTGCAGGTTGACCAGGCGGAAATGGTCTATGAAATCGCCAACCCCCTTCCTTTCCGGGGGGTTACCTACATCAACAGCGGTTGGGCCGCTCCCAGGGCGGCAAGTCCATCCTCCATCAAGTTGCCGGAGCCACCGGCCGTGTCCATGCGCCAGGCGCTGAAGGGGTTCCTGCCCGCCGGAGCTGCCCGGGATCTGCAAAAAAGCTTCGCGGCGCTTCCTGAAACCGTACTGCTGACCCTGGCCGCCACTTCCACCGACCCGGAGGATCTGGTGGCGCTGGCTGCCATGAGCTGCGAATTTCTCTGTGACGGATCAGGGGGGCCGGTCGGCTTGCGGTACGCAGAGGGCGCAAATGGCCTGGCGCGGGCCCGGATCCTCCGGCATGACCTGTTCGAGGTGGTGGTCAACAACAGCCATCTGCCCGAGGCCTACCGGAAGGTCATGGTCCTGCGGCCCGGAGTGCAAGGGGGCAGCGAAATCGTGGGCGAGTATCGCGACTCGGCGCAGGGCTGTCACGTTTTTGAATATCTGCGCCGCAACAGCTACATTCCCTGGGGGCATTACGCCGCAAACATGGCGGATGATGCTGTCCGCTACCGCACGGCGGATCTTTCCGGCGCCGACATGCAGGGACTGCGGCACCTCTACTACCAGCGCACCTTCCTCCGCCTTGCCGCCCAGCTGAACCTGCCCCTGCCGCCCGGCCGGAAGGCCATGACCCGGGCCGAGCTCGAAGAACTGCGGCTTGCGGTGGTCCAGGCCCTGCGGCGAAAAGACGGACCTCCCTTGCCCTTCACCGCCACCCTCTGGGGCTGGAACTACGGCTTTGCTTTCGCGGCCGGCGGCTACCGGCTCCATGCCTCGCATCAGCAGATCCACCAGCAGTTCGCCATGCTCCCGCAGACGGTTTCCGCCTGGCACCATGGCGGTCAGGCCGCGGAGGAGCCGGTTTTAAGCTATGCCTGCGGGGATCTGGTTGCTGAGTTCTGTGAACGGTACCAAGAAGAGACGGGGTGCGATTTTTTCAGCGCCTATCTCAAGGCGATCCGCAACAACAGGCGGATGGACGGGATGGAAGGCGAAAACACGAGCTTGGTCGTGTATGAGGACGACGGGGTAATGCTCTTCGTGCCCAAGGCGCAGACCTCCCAGTGGGAGTTGCAGATCATGCCCCTGGGGGAGGTGGGCAACATCCTGGAGGCGGATGCAGCCACCCGCGCCTCGTTGGACCGCGCCCTGCTCGTCGCCCAGAAGATTCTGGCCCGTCTGGGCGCCCGGCTGGTGAGCAGTATCGAATATTCCAGCCGGATAACGGCGAAGCCCGGCGGGCAGCGACTGCTCTATGCGCTTCTGCCCAAGCTCCCATATTCCATGGGCGCCTTCAGCGAGGCCCAGTTGCGCTGGGTCAATGGTCATTTTCCGGAGGATTTTGCCGCGGCCTGTCGGCTTCATCTGCCCCTGGTGCTGGATGGCCTTGAAAGAGAGAGGGACGGCGCGGCCTGATCCCCGGGAACGCCGGTTTTTCAAGGGATTCTGCGCAGGCAGATGAACATCTCCCCCCTTCTTTTTTTGTGGACATAAAATGTTGCCCTTGAAAATCCGGTGTGGTAATTTGCAAAGTCGAGTGTTTTGGCCGGGATGTTGTCCTTTGGTCGTTTTTCGCGGTTTCTTGCGGTGTTGCGCTGATTGTGCCGGGAAAATATATTTCATTACACGGGCTGACTTGTTGGGCTTGGCCTGAAAATTGTCTGAATGAGGTGATCCGTTGAAGAAGAAGATCTTGATAGCCAACCGAGGTGAAATTGCCCTGCGGATCATTCGGGCGGTGCAAGAGCTTGGGCATATTGCCGTGGCTATTTATGAAACGCCGGACAAGGATGCCCTGCATATCCGCACGGCGGATGAGGCCATCTGGCTTGGAGATGGACCCCGCTGCGATTACCTGAATATCGACAAGGTCATCGGGGTCGCCAAAAAAGCAGGGGCTGACGCCATTCATCCGGGGTACGGATTTTTGGCGGAAAATCCTGATTTTGCCAAGGCCTGCGAGAGCAATGGCATCATTTTCATCGGCCCGCCCTCAGAGGTTATCCAGTCCCTGGGCGACAAGGTAACGGCCCGGCGGATCATGAAGGAGGCCGGGATCCCCATGGTGCCGGGCACGGAAAACCTGTCCGCCGGTGATGCCGGTCTCAGGGAAGCCATTGATTTTGCCGACAAATACGGCTATCCGGTTATGTTGAAAGCCACAGCCGGCGGGGGTGGGCGCGGCATCCGGCGGGTGGAGAACGAAAAACAGATGCGGGCGGAACTCCCCATGGCCAGGGCGGAGGCAAAGTCCGCCTTTAACAACGATGCGGTCTATCTGGAAAAAGTGGTAATCAATCCCAAGCATGTCGAGGTGCAGATCATTGCCGACAAGGAAGGCAATACCGTGCATCTGGGCTCCAGGGACTGCTCGATCCAGCGGCGGAACCAGAAACTGGTGGAGATCGCCCCCTCGCTGATCCAGGACAAGGGACTGGTTGACCGGATCTGCGAGACCGCGGTAACGGCGGCCAAGGCCTCACACTATGTGAACGCGGGCACTGTGGAGTTCCTCGTTGACCGGGACTGGAACTTTTTTTTCATGGAGATCAATACCCGGGTGCAGGTGGAGCATACCGTTACCGAAATGGTCACCGGCATCGATATCGTCCGGACCCAGATCAAGCTGGCCCTGGGCAAGAAGCTTTCCTTTACCCAGGATGACGTGAAGATCCGCGGTTATGCCGTGGAGATGCGGATCAATGCCGAGGACCCGCAGAACAACTTCATGCCGGAGGGCGGCAAGACCGTGAGCGTTTACCGTTCGCCGGGCGGTTACGGGGTGCGGCTGGACGGTTTTGTCTACCAGGGCTTCACCATTCCCAAGGTGTACGATTCGCTCCTGGTCAAGATGACCGTGTTCGGTTTTTCCTGGAATGAAACCGTGGACAGGCTGCTCCGCTGCCTGAACAACTTTGTTATCACCGGGCCGAAGACCACGATTCCCTACTATGTGAATCTGGTGCAGGATCCGGATTTTAAAAAGGGTGATTTCGACACCTCCTTCATTGAAACCCATTCGCACCTGATCAATTACGATGACCAGGTCAGCGAAGGAAACAAGCTGGCCCATCTGATCGCGGAAATTCACTACAAACGGGAAAATCCCTACGCTATTTAAGGAAAAGGCTATAAGCTAAAAGGTTAAAGGCCTTTGTTGTTTTCACCTTTTACCTTTAACCTTGCACCTTTATCCTTCTTCAAAACACAGGAGTCGCCATGGAACGCATCGTTCAAGGTATGGGTATCACTGAGGTACTCAAGATTATGCGGCAAGCGGATGGGTATTATATCACCAATACCGCCCGGGATATGTCGCAGTCGGATTACAAGAACAGGATTCTGTTGCATACGGACCTGCTGGCCGCGCCTTCCCGCGAGGAGGCAGGCTATTTTTCCCTGGAGATCACCGGCGGCGCCTCGGTGCACGTCGATATTCTCAGAAAGCAGGTGGACCCTTTCCTCAAGCTGGAACTGCTGCGGGACAAGATGCCCAAGACCATGTTTCAGACCCTGTGCCGCGGCATCAACCTCTTCGGCTACCGGCCGTACCCGCAGAATGTCATCCGTTTCGTGGTGAAGGAATTCGCCAAGTACGTGGATGTCTGGCGGGTTTTCGATTTTTTGAACCATGTGCCCAATATGCAGGCGGTTTTCGAAGAGGTGCAGGCCGCGGGCAAGATCCTTGAGCCCTGTGTCTGTTTTTCCACCGGCCCCGAGCACACCAACGAATTTTATGTGAAGAAGGTCCGGGAGATCCTTGATGTCACCGGGGATGAAATCATCCTCTGCATCAAGAATCACGGGGGCTTGGGTTCGCCGAAGCGGATCGGCGAGTTGGTGGATGCGATCCTGCAGAAGTATCCCGAGATGGTCATCCACTATCATGGCCACAACACCGACGGCAACGACATCGGCCGTATCGTTTCCGCGGCCATGTCCGGCGCCAAGATCGTCGATGCCTCGGACCATGCCTTCACCGGCTACTACGGTCCGCCGCCGATCTTGAGCGTTATCCACACCCTGCAGGAGTATGGGCATAAGGCCGTGGGCATCAACGAGGCGGCCATTATGGAAACCTCCGAGTTGTTGCAACCCGAACGCAAATACTACGAGTATTTTGAATCCCAGATCAAGGGCTTTGATCCCACGGTGCAGATCCACAAGCTGCCGGGCGGCGCCATGGGCAGCAGCCTCGAGCAGGCGGCCAAGGGCGGCTTCCTCGACAAGATGCCCGAGATCCTCCACAAGGAGTTGCCCAGGGTGCAGGTGGAGCTGGGCAACTACTGGAGTGTCACCCCCGGCTCCCAGATTCTCTGGACCACGGCGGTGAGCAACGTGCAGGGCGGCGAGCGCTACGGCAACTGCTCCGGCGACCTGAAAAATCTCCTGCTCGGCAAGTACGGGCCGTTTCCCTTCTATCAGCCGCCGGACTGGATCTACGAGAAGGCCTTTGGCCCGGACTGGAAGAAGGTGCTCGAGCGGGAAGGCGGCATGGAGGCCATCGAGGATATTGATCTTGACAAGGAGCGCAAGACCCTGGCCGACAAGCTTGGCTACGCGCCCACCGAGCAGCAGTTGGTCACCTATCTCCAGCATCCCAATGACGCGGTGAATTTTTTCCGGTTTGAGGAGAAGTTCGGCAAGGTCTATGTGCTGCCGCCGAGTATTCTATTCCGGCGGGGCGGGTTCAGGCTTGGAGAAACCCTTGCCTTTAAAGACCATACCGGCAAGGAGCACATCATCGAGATGGGCCCCATGCAGGAGAGTGAGGACGGAGCCGAGACCAACGTTTACCTCAATATTGATCACCACCAGCGCCATTTTGTTTTTGAAAACGCGGTGGCCGAGGCTGGCGAGGCAAAAGCGGCCAAGCTGAGCAAGAAGGAAATCGAGGATCTGGCCAAGGCCGGGGATGTCCGGGCGCCTTTTACCGCCAATATCTGTGAGATTTCCGTCAGGGAAGGCCAGGAAGTGAAGGCAGGGGAGAAGCTGGTGGTCCTTGAGGCCATGAAGATGCAAACCCCGGTGAACAGCGAGGTGGACGGGGTGGTCGCCAAGATTGTCGCCAAGGTGGGTGACGCCGTGCAGCCAGGGGATGAACTGGTGAAGGTGACACCCGCGGCCTGAAGAACCGAAGCGATTGCGTCAGAATAATAAAGGCCCGTGAGCACCTTGTGTTCACGGGCCTTTATTTGTAAACGGCGTTTTAGCTGTTGATCTGGATTATCGAGTTTTCCAGGCCAAAGGGATTGGTGCAACGGGCGTCGTTCCGGGGGTCTGTCCACCAGTCGCCATCAACGATAAAAAGATATTCGTAGCGGCCTGGTTTGAGTCGCACCTTTTTCCGGCAGATGCCGTCCTTGAACTTGCGCATCTGAAAACCTTCCGCCTGCCAGCCGTTGAAATCACCCACCAGAAAAACCTCCCTGGCCTCGGGCGCCATCACCGTGAATTCGATGGCCGGGGCGGTTGCCCGTGCTTTTTTTGCTTTTTCCTTGGTTGCCATGGTCTTTTCTCCCTTGCTGTGTATTGCGGATGGGGCGCTATGCCAGACATCATCTTGATTTTTTTTGCAGGGAACTATTTCCATGATGCGGGAAAGCCGGGAGAAAAGTCAAATGGAAAAATCAGGGGTAGGTCAGGTGGCAAAGGTGAGGCGATTGAAACCTCCCCGGGCAAACCAGGGACGGGTGGCTTCGATGCCGTCCAGTTCGAGGATCAGAACCTCGAGGACGAGATAGACCCTGGTGCCCTTGCGCACGCAGGCGGTGAGGGTTTCGCCGTGGTGGCCCAGGGCGGCGTGGAGATGGATGCGCGGCTCTGTTGCATCCCAGAAGATGGAGCCGCTGCCCAGGGTTTCCCGGGCGCCGTCTATCTGCGCCCAGACCGGCTCAGGGGGCATGACCGGTTCCTTGGGGCCGGTGACCACCCCTGCCTCCCGCAGGCCGCCCAGGACATGGAACCAGGCGCAACGGATATTCTCTTTGATGATGAGCTGGCGCAGGCCATCGAGAAAGTCGTCCCCTTCATCAAAGCGTACGGTGAAGACCCGTTTGATCGAACCGGCGCGGTATTCCATGGGATATTCTCCTCAGCTTTCGCTGGTGGGCGGGGTTGTCTCGCCAAACTGCTGACGCTCCATGGCGGCGTGCAACTGCCGGAATATTTCCCGGCGATGGACAGGCTTGCGGGTGGCCGCATACCGCAGGGCCGATTTTTTCAGGGCATTGGGGTCCAGGGCCGGAAACCTGCGCCGAGCCGCGGCAATGGTGTCGGACTGCCAGCTTTCCGTGAGGTATTCCTGATTTCGCTGGGCTTCCTCCCGCGCTTGCAGCACTTCGGTGATAATGTCTTCCCGCAGCCGTTCCAGCTCGTGGAATTCCCCGGCCTGTTTCAGGTGGGAACCCTTGCGTTCCGTCAGGAAGGCCAGAACCGCATCGGCCCCGTTCTCCCGCAGCATGCTGGCGATGAATTTGATCTGCCGTTTGAGCGCCCCGCCTTTCAGGTCGCGGGAGTTGTGCAGTTCCGTTTTCAGCAGCTCGTCGGCGGGCAGTTTCTTGATGTGGGCCGGGGATAGAGCAACCAGTTCCTTGGCGATCTCTTCAATGTTCTTGGCCTGCCGCTTTTTTTCAGAGCGGCTTACATAGATTTCTTGCTGGTCGGTATCTCTGCTGCTCGATTTTTTAGTTGCCATTCAACTTCCCGCTACAGTAGTATTTCGCGTAACTGTCCAGCAGCACCGCATATGCTTCGCCGCTGCGCTGCTGTCATCGGCCTGCTCGTGTGCAATAGCACACTTCGCAGGCCTCTTGGTCGGCACTTCTGCCGACAATTGACACGCGCATCTGCGGCACTGCTGAACAGTTACGGTCCGTGGTTTTTTGTTCAATTCCGGCTTCAAGCTGGACAGTTTTACGCACGCATTTATCTAGTGTCCATCCGGAAACGAGCAATTTCGTTCGAGAGCAAGGCGCGAGGAAGACGAAAAAGCGGAGCGTACATATGGTACGTGAGCATTTTTCGGCGACTGAGCAACGCAGCAATCGGGCG
>JAJZSH010000051.1 GCA_021822005.1 Deltaproteobacteria bacterium
CAGCTGGAGCAGCAGCTTGTTGGTCAGGTTGTTGGGGAAGGTGCGGATGGAGGTATTGAAGATCCGCACCGCCTCGTTGTAACGGACCCTGGCCACGTTGATCCGGTTTTCCGTGCCTTCGAGCTGGTGTTGAAAATCAAGGAAGTTCTGGTTGGCCTTGAGGTCCGGATAGCGTTCCACCACCACCATCAGGCGGGCGAGCGCGGAGGAAAGGCCGCTCTGCGCTTCCTGGAACTTGGCGAAGGCCTGGGGGTTGTTGACCACCTCGGCGCCCGCCTGAATACTGCCAACCTTGGCCCGCGCCTCGGTAACGGCGGTGAGAGTCTCTTTCTCGTGGGCCGCGTAGGCCTTTACCGCTTCCACCAGGTTGGGGATGAGATCGGTCCGCCGCTGGTAGGAGGCTTCCACATCACCCCAGGCCGCGATCACACCCTCATCGTTCTGCTGGATGGTGTTGTAGCCGCAACCGCTCAAGCCGACCGCGAGAAGGACGAAACTGACAAGTACGAGGAATCTCCGCATGGTGTCTCTCCTTGGAAAAGGTCTTGGGAAATTTTGACATTGCAGCCCCGCCCCTGTGGGTTTGGCGGTGGCAGGCATAACAGGGGAAAAATATCAGGGGTTGATGGTGCCCTCGGTACGACTTGAACGTACGACCTACCGCTTAGGAGGCGGTTGCTCTATCCCCTGAGCTACGAGGGCGGTTATTTTACTTTTTCCGCGCAAAAGAAGGCCCGTACTATACCATCGGCAGGGCAATGCGCAATATCTTTCTTGGCTGGAAGCGCCTGCGCCGCCGGGCATCGGCCTGATCCCGCCTGGGGTTGGCCAAGGGTCTGCCTTATGGCCGCGGGCAGGGAAAAAATGTGTGAAAAATGCTGGTTCGCCTGCCGGGATGTGCTAGAATGACGCAGTGCACATCGTTTTTTAGGAAGGGAAAACAAGTTACGGGTGAGCGTGCCGCATGCGATTGAGGACTATAACCTTCCTGATTTTTTTCATCACAGGGCTGTTTCCCCTTGCCACTTCCATTGTTTTTAACCTCCCTCAGCTCCTTGCAACCCTTGAGCAGGCGGTTCAGGAGCAACGTCTTGCCCGGTTGCAGGATGAGTTCGTGGCCCTGGGACGGACGGTGGAGCAGGGCCGGGAAACCCTGCGTGTTTTCGGGATGCTCTCCGAGACCGTGGATCTGGTGGGCCGCCCGGAGCCTGGGATTCCCCTTGCCCAGTTGCGGGAGCGTCTCTCCGACGTGGTTGCCAAACGCTGGTTCAAGAACCGGCCCGAGGTTCTCTCGGTGTCGGTCCTCGATGGGCTGGGCCAGGAACAATTCCGGGTAAGCCGCCAGGCAAACGGCGAACTCGGGCTGGTTCCCGCCATGTCCCGGAGCAGGATGGAAGAAAAAATGTCCGGGAAGGGAAGGGCTTTTTTGCCGGGGACAACCTTTGTCGGCGCAATCCAGGGGGTCGTCGCCCCGGACATGGAAGGCCGGCTGCATCAGCTCATCGCCCATTTTGGGGTTCCGGTTCAGAATGAGGAGTACGGAACCTCCGGGATTGCGGTGCTGGTTCTGGATATCCACCGCCTTATCAATACGTTGGAAGAATATGATCTGGTGAACCAGGATGGCTCCTATCTGAGCACGTCGGTTCGTGACCAGCAGCGGCATGATTCGAGGCCGGGCCAGGCCTTTGTTGATTTTCCCCAGCTGCGGCAGGCGGTGCACGATGGAAGGCCGGTCATCCTCAAGGATGTGCGCGGCGAGACTCATGCCTGGCTGCCGCTGGTCAGCGAGGCGGAAGGGGAGCACAGCCTCTGGGCGGGGCAACCGGTGGACCGAAGCGCCATCGAGGTCTGGTTGCAGCAATACAAGAGCAATCTCGCCATTATCGTTTCGGTTCTGGTTGTGTTGCTTGTCGGGGTGGCAATGGCCATGGCCCAGTATGCCAACCGCCTGCATGGGCAACTCATGGGCGGGCTTGCCTCGATTCTTGATGGGAAAAAGAAGCCGGGGCTCGACTGGCGCTGGCCGCGGGAGCATGCCCGGCTGGCTGCGGACCTTGACGCGCTGGCCGAGAACTATCTGGCCGACAGCGCGGCCCGCAGGGCGGCGGAAGAAGAGGTGCGGCGGGAAAGGGAGCATGCCCTGGTCACCCTGCGTTCCATTGGCGATGCGGTGATCGCCACCGATACCCAGGGGCTGGTGACCCGGATGAATGTGGTGGCCGAACAGTTGACCGGCTGGTCTCAGGCCGCGGCCCTTGGCCGGAAGCTGGACGAGGTTTTTGACATTATCGATGCCGGAACAGGGAAAAAATCCGTAAATCCGGTGGCGCGGGTTCTCGGGACCGGCAAGATGGTCGGCTTGGGCAACCACACGGTGCTCATTGCCCGTGATGGCAGGGAATACCAGGTGGCGGACAGCGCCGCCCCGATTCTGGGGCCGGATGGCGCGAGCCTTGGGGTGGTTCTTGTTTTCCGGGATGTAACCGAGGAGTACGCCCTGCAGGAGCAACTGGCCCACGAACTCACGGTAAAGCAGGCCCTGGCCGATCTGGCCGGACAGCTGGTCGGCTCGGGGCAGAGCCTGGCCTCCATTGCCCGGACAATTCTTGCCGCAGCCAGGGAACTCACCGCCAGTCCGCATGGCTCTGTGGGCATTATTGATGCCAAAACCGGCCATCTGGTCTGTCATGCTTTTACGGAGCTGATGGAAAACGGCAGTCAGGGGCGCGGGGCGAATCAGGAGCTGGAGTTCTCCCCCGGCCCGGATGGCCGGTATCCCGGATTGTGGGGGCAGGCGCTCAATGAAAGACAGGGATTTTATACCAATGCCCCAGGCGCCCATCCGGCTGCGGGCGGCTGTCCGGAGGGACATGTCGCGGTGGAGCGTTTTCTTGCCGTGCCCGTGCTGCTGGCCGACCAACTGGTTGGTCAGATCGCCGTGGCCAATGGTGGGCGTGATTATACGGAAAAGGATATTGATCTGCTGGCCCGGGTGGCCACGCCGTGCGCCCAGGCCATCAAGGGGGTGCGCGCCGGCGAAGAGCGCGAGCGGCTCATGGCGGCCCTGCGCCAGTCCCAGAAGATGGAGGCCGTTGGCGCCCTGGCCGGCGGGGTGGCCCATGATTTCAACAATATGCTCACCCCGATTCTCGGCTATACCGAGCTGGTCATGGCCAGGCTGCCTCCCGGCGACACCCTGCGTCAGGAGCTGGGAGAGGTGAAGAAGTCGGCGCTTCGGGCAAAAAATCTGGTGCAACAGATCCTCGCCTTCAGCCGCCAGAAAGGACAGGAACTTGTCTGTATGGCGCTGCAACCGGTGTTGGGGGAGTGTCTGAAGATGCTGCGTTCCACCCTGCCCGCCACCATTGCCTTTCGTGAGGATATTGCCATGGATTGCGGACAGGTTATGGCCGATCCCATCCAGATCCAGCAGATTCTCATCAATCTTTGCACCAATGCGGCCCATGCCATGGAAGGGGGCGGGGGCACACTGGAAGTCAGCCTGCGGGAGATCGGGGTGAATCCGGGTGATACCCTTGCCGGTCAGGACTTCCGGCCTGGGAAATATCTGCGCCTGGTGGTCAGTGACACCGGTTGCGGCATGGACAAGGCCACCCTGGAGCGGATATTCGAACCCTACTTCACTACCAAGGAACAGGGCAAGGGCACCGGCATCGGTCTTGCCCTGGTGCATGGAATTGTCAAGGAGCATGGCGGACATCTTTCCGTGTACAGCGAGCCAGGGCAAGGAACAACCTTTTCCCTGTATTTTCCGGTCTGCCGCGATGCCGGCGGGCAATCGCCCAGGGCCATGGATACCGGTATCCCGCGCGGTTCGGAAAGGATGCTGCTGGTTGATGACGAAGAGGATGTCCTGAAGATGCTCAAGGAAATGAGCGAATATCTCGGCTACCAGGTGATGGCCGTCTCGGACAGCACCGAGGCCTATGCTTTGTTTCGCAACAGGCCGGAGGCTTTTGATCTGGTTGTCACCGACCAGACCATGCCCGGCTTGACCGGCGTCGCCTTTGCCCGGAAGATTTTCACGCTGAAACCAGGGATGCCGGTTATTATCTGCACAGGGTTCAGCGAGGCGTTGACCGAAGGCAAGGCCAGGGAACTTGGTATTGCCGGGTATATCATGAAACCGGTGGTGATGGGCGACTTTGCCCGGGTTGTTCGCCGGGCGCTTGAGGGAGGGGCGGGATGAAGATTGCCACTGCGGAACAGATGCTGCTGTGCGACAGATTGACCAGCGCGGAATATGGCATCCCGGGCCTGGAGTTGATGGAAAATGCCGGACGCGGCACGGTGGCGGCGATGGTTCACCATTTTGGGCCGCTGGCCGAACGGAAGGTGATGATTTTTACCGGGCCTGGCAATAACGGGGGCGATGGCCTGGTGATAGCCCGGCTCCTTCTGGAGCAGGGCGCCCGGCCACAGGTGGTGAGTCTGGTGCCCCTTGAGAAATTGCAGGGGGATGCGGCAAGAAATCTTGAGCGGGTCAAGCAACTGGCCATGCCGCTGTATACCTGCCTTGCCGAAGACGAGCTGTCCTGGGTGGAACGGCTGGTGGCGGAGAGCGATCTTCTGGTGGACGCCCTTTTCGGCACGGGCCTGCGCAGCAAGATAACCGGGGTCTTTGCCGCGGTGATCAGATGTCTCAATGCCAGCCCCCTGCCGGTGGTGGCGGTGGATATCCCCTCCGGGCTTGCCAGCGACACCGGTATCCCCCAAGGCGTCAGTGTCCGGGCCCGGCTCACCTGCACCTATGGGTTGCCCAAGTTTGCCCAGGTTGAGCCGCCGGGCAAGGAGTATGTCGGGTTGCTTGAGGTTGTTGATATCGGCATCCCTGCCGAGGCTGTCGAGCGGATCGGGGTTAAGGTTGAGTGGCTGGACCATGCCGCGATGAAGGGTTTGATCCCGGAACGTGGCCTGGCTTCCCATAAGGGAACCTTCGGCCACCTGCTGGCGCTGGCAGGGTCGGTCGGGAAAGGGGGGGCGGCGGTGCTCTGCGGCCTGGGCGCGGCGCGATCCGGGGCAGGCCTGGTGACCATCGCCGCGCCGAAGACGCTCAATGGTGTGGTGCAGGGGGCGTTGCCCGAGGCCATGACCGAGGCCCTCTCTTTTTCGCAGCACTGCCTCTCCGATACCGATTATGAGCAGCTGCTGGCGGCTGCCCATGGCAAGGACGCAGTGGCCGTTGGTCCCGGTCTGGGCACAGCGGAAGAAACCGGCCAGGTGGTGCGCAAGCTCTATCGGGAGCTGAGGCAGCCCATGGTGGTTGATGCCGATGGCCTCAACCTGTTGGCTGGAGAGGTTGCCGTGCTTGCCGCCGGGCTCAGGGTTTTGACCCCTCACCCAGGGGAAATGTCGCGCCTCGCAGGGCTTTCAACCTTGGAAATCCAGGGGAATCGGCGGGCGGTGGCTGCGGATTTTGCCAAACGGCATGGGGTGTATCTGGTCTTGAAGGGGGCGGCCACGGTCATTGCCGCGCCGGATGGGCGGCTGGCCATAAACCCCACCGGCAACCCCGGCATGGCCGCGGGCGGCATGGGCGATGTGCTGACCGGCCTCATCGGCGGCCTGCTGGCCCAGGGCCTGGCTCCCTGGGAGGCCTCCTGTCTGGCAGTCTATGTCCATGGCCTGGCCGCGGACCGGATTGTCAGGGCAGGGCACCCTTTTGGCTTTCTGGCCAGTGAGTTGGCCGCGGAGATTCCGGCGGCCTTTCAGGAGGTGCTGGAATTTGAATGCACAATGAAGAATGGAGAATGAAAAATTGGGAAATAGGAGAGACTCGTAACAGGTTTTTTGCGTCTCTGCGCCTTTGCGTTAATTTTTCAGTTGTTACAATTTCAATAAACCCAGGACGGGAGAGAGTACATGCTGATTGCCAAAGAGATCATGGCGAAAAAGGTTGTTTCGGTAAAGGCGGATCTGCCGGTGGAGAAACTGGCGGGCGTCCTCTGGTCCCACCGCATCAACGGGGCGCCGGTTGTTGACGACGACGGGCAGCTGATCGGGGTGGTGACGGAAAGCGATCTGGTGGATCAGACCAAGAAGTTTCACATCCCCACCGCCATTTCCATCCTCGACTCGGTTATCTTTCTGGATCGCGCCAAGAAGGTTGAAAAGGAAATCAGCAGGATGACCGGCGCCACAGTGGGGGATATCTGTTCCCGGGAGCCTGTCACCATCAGGGAGGATACCCCCCTGGATGAGATTGCCACCATCATGGCCGAGAAAAAAGTCCATACCCTGCCGGTGCTCAAGAACGGCAACCTGGTTGGCGTGGTCGGCAAGGCGGATATCATCCGGACCCTGGCCAGGGGGTAATTTCCTTAAGGTAAACCCCCGGCTTTGCCGGGGGACTCATCAAGGTTTGACCTTTGCGTCGGTCGTGTTTCAGGCTGTAACCATGAGCGCAGCACTTTTTATCCCCCCTTTACAAAAGGGGGGCGAGGGGGGATTTGCGGACGGGACCGTGCGATTTCGGCGTTTCCAAATCCCCCTCAGTCCCCCTTTGTTAAAGGGGGAGGCGAAGAGTGCGGCCGCCTTGGACGGCTCATGCTTTTGTCGGCGCCTTCGCCGTTAACATTGCTGAGGCGCTCAGCCAATAAGCCACCGGCTATGCCGGTGGTCATGACTCAGGCGAGGCGGACCTGGACCAGACCGCGCACCGAGTTGCCCACGAAAAGCGCCTCTGCCCGCTCAAGATCCCGGCGGGTCAGGATGGCTTCCCGCACCGGCAGGGGTGCATGCTCAAGCAGATATCTTCTGAAAACCCCGGGCAGAAGCCCGCATTCCATGGGCGGAGTAAGGAGGGTGTCCTGCTGCTGGATAAAGATGTTGGTGATGCTTCCCTCTGTCACCTCCCCCCTGGTGTTTATGAAAAGCACCTCATAAAAACCGGCGGCCAGTGCCCGTTGCCGCTCGGTGTCGTACAGCTCCCGCAGGGTGGTTTTGTGAAAGAGCCAGGGGGAGCCGGGGTCGGTGGCCTCAGAGGAGAAGATAACCCTTGGCAACTCGGACCGGCCGGCTTGTCTCGCCGGCCAGGTGATGGCGGCCGGAGCTGGGCATGGGCTGGCGGCAAGCTCCATCCGGCCGTTCTTTGCCAGGGTCAGCCGCACCCGCATGGGAGAGGCGCCAAAATCCAGGGCCAGCCTCTCGAGCCGGATCATGAGCTCCGGCCTGCTGAATGGATACCGGAAGTAGGCGGCGGAAGCGGCCAGCCGCTCCAGATGTTCGCTGAGGAGCCAGTAGCCGGAGCCCGGTTGCCAGAGGAGTGTTTCAATAAGACTGAAGGCTGGGGCCGGGTCGCTCAAAAAACGGCCCTTGAGCAGGCATTCCCGCCATTCCTGCTCCGGCTCGGACTCATGGATGATCCCGGAGCCGATGCCCATTTCTCCCTTGCTCCCGTTGAGTTCTATGGTGCGGATGGGCACATTGAAGGTTGCCTCGCCCGTGGGGGCGATGAAGCCGATGGCCCCGGTGTAGACGCCGCGCGGCCCGCTCTCCAGCTCGTGGATAATCTCCATGGTTCGTATCTTGGGAGCGCCGGTGACCGAGCCACACGGGAACAGGGCCCGGAACAGGGACTCGATTTTTGTCTCCCGGGGCAGATGGCCGGTAATGGTGGAGGTCATCTGGTGCAGGGTCTCATAGGTTTCGATGTCGAAAAGGGATTGGGTTGTGACCGTTCCCGGAGTGCAGACGCGGCCAAGGTCATTGCGCAGCAGATCGACGATCATCACATTTTCGCTGCGGTTTTTTTCATCGGCTTGTAAAAACTGAGCCAGCCGCGCGTCTTCCGCGGGGTAAGGGCCGCGCTGGATGGTGCCTTTCATGGGCCGGACCAGGCACTGCTCGCCGGTCCTCTTGAAAAACAGCTCCGGGGAAAAGGAGAGGAGGCGCTGGGTGCCGGAGCGGAGATAGGCGCCGAAGGAGACGCTCTGGTTGCGGCGCAAGGCCTGGTACAGGGCTTCCGGCGAGCCGTCGAAGTCAAAGAGCAGCTTCAGGGTAAAGTTGACCTGGTAGGTGTCGCCGCTCTCGATATAGGCCTTGATCCTGGCAAGGGCTGCGGTGTAGTCCGTCTGCGTAAGGTTGGGGCGCAGGTTGGCTATGCGGTACTCCGTGGCTGCCTGTGCCGGAGGCGGATCTGGCCAGGCGGCGGGGAGGAATTCTCCCGTGTTGTGGTCGAAGACCAGGGGGGCGCGGAATACGCCCAGCCGGGCCAGGGGTTTCCGTGGGTCGGGGTGGATTCGCTTTGCCAGGGACGGTTCGAGCAGATAGCCGAACTCATAACCCAGCCAGCCGGCCAGATACAGGCCCTCCGTCAGTAAATCTTCAGCCTGCTGGAAAAACCGGGCCGGGTCGTCATGGGCGTGACAGGCAAGATGCGCCACGGGGTTGTGGAAGAAATAGGAGCGGGATTCCTGTGCTGTTACCCTGCTGGTCTCAAGAAAAACGCAGTCCTCGGTGGCCGCCGTGGCCATGATCCGGGCTAAGGTCTCGTCTGTCAGGGGGCAAGGCATAGAGGCATTTTCGCGATGGTTTTTTTGGTCGGGGGCAGGACATGTCTCAGGGGAAACGTCCCTGTCCGGAATGTTACTCCTTTACCGATTCGCGGGCAGTTAAGCAAGGTAAAAAAAACGGGATGGACCAGGGAGTTGCGGCTTTCTTTATGATTTTTCGGGGGGACAGGCGCACTTCATCTTGCGGGAACAATAGGAATATTTTATAAAAACAGGTGCCGGTTATCGATCGGCATGTTTCCGGTGTGGACAAGAATCGCTCTTTGTTGAGCTTGGTCAGACAATTTCTATGGAGGGTTGTGCGTTATGCTGATTAAAGACTGGATGGCGAAAGACGTCCTGACCGTGGATGAGAATACCTCTCTGATGCGTGCCACCAGGATTCTGAAGGAAAACAGTATCCGCCGTCTGCCGGTGGTTTCCCATGGGAAATTGATCGGGATCGTGACGGATCGGGATGTGAAAGACGCCTCTCCTTCCAAGACAACATCCCTGGATATCCATGAACTGTATTATCTGTTGTCGGAAATGAAGGTAAAGGACGTGATGACCTCCAATCCTCTTACCCTGAGTGAGGACGAGACCCTGGAAAAGGCCGCGCTGGTCATGCTGGAGGACAAGATCTCCGGCCTGCCCGTTGTGGACAGAGTTGGTCGTCTTGTCGGACTGCTGAGTGAAACCGATGTTCTGCGTGGCTTCATTCACAGCACGGGAATCAAGGATGGCGCCATTCAGTTTGTTTTGGATCTGCCGGATGCCGCCGGTTCCGTGACCAGGGTTATTGAGAGTCTCCGCAAATTCGATACCCGGATCATCAGTATCCTCACCTCGTTCGAGGATGCCCCGGAAGGAAAAAAACGGGTGGCCATCCGCGTGATGATTGATGATGCCGGGCAGGAAGAGGCGATGACCAAGGAGCTGCGGGAAACCTTTGACGTGGTTTACCATGGCAAGGACGAGCTGAAAAATATGCCGCGCAAGCGGGCTGTTTGATTAACAGGATGCTGAAATAAAAGCAGGCGCATTTTGAGCCGTGTTGCCGGGGTTGCCCGGTAACACGGCTTTTTTTATGGGAAGGGGAGTTCGTTGTCGTTGGTCTCTGGGGGGGGCGGTTCCTGTGGCCAGGGCGGGGTGTCTTCCTTGAAGGCTTCCAGGGTAACACTGCCGCCGACTTTTGTTCCTGGCTTGCCGGAGGCGTTGTCCATGGGGAGCATGACAATGCCCGGCGGGACGGGGAAGCCCCCTGTCGCAGGGTAAGCCGCCTTTGCCTGATTCATGAAATCAAGCCAGATCGGGGCTGCGGCCAGTCCGCCTGTTTCGGCGGTTCCCAGGGAAGTGTTCTGGTCGTGCCCTATCCAGACGCAGGTTGTCAGCTCCGGGGTGTAGCCGACAAACCAGGCATCCACGTTCTGATCGGTGGTGCCGGTCTTGCCTGCGGCCGGCGCGCCGAAGCTGCTTATGCCCCTGGCGGTGCCGTCGGTGATGACTCCCTCCATGAGGTGGGTCATCTGGTAGGCAACCCGGGGGTCCAGTGCCTCGCTGAAGGCTGGGTGCTGTTCTTCCAGCACCTTGCCGGTGCTGTCCACAATCTTCTCGATGAAAATAGCCCGGGGCATCCGACCGCTGTTGGCAAAGGCGGCGTATGCCCTGGTCAGCTCAAGGGGAGAGACGCCGGAGGTTCCCAGGGCCAGGGAGAGGTCTTTGCCCAGGGGAGAGGTGATGCCCATTCTTTTGGCCAGGTCAATGGTGTTGGCTGCTCCGACCTGTTGCAGGATCTTGATGGTGGGGATATTCCGTGAGTGCACCAGCGCATTTCTGAAGGAGGTGGGGCCTTCAAATTTATTGTTGTAATTCTTGGGCTCCCAGTACTGCATCGAGCTGGCGCCACGGAATTGAATCGGTTCATCAACAATCATGGTGGCCGGGGTCATCCCCTTTTCAAGGGCGGCGGCGTAAATAAAGGGCTTGAAGGCGGAGCCAGGCTGACGGCGGGCCTGGGTAGCCCGGTTGAACTGGCTCTTGCCAAAATCCGTGCCGCCCACCATTGCCCGGACATATCCGGTTTTCACCTCCATGGCGATCAGGGCGGCCTGGGGCAGGGTGGCGGCGTGTTTGCTCTGACGGATGGCCCATTTGGCGGTGCCGCGTTTTATGGCCATGTTGGCGGCCTTCTGCATGTTCTGGTCAAGGGTGGTGTAGATGCGCAGTCCACCGGTCAGGAGGGCTTCGCTGCCATACTTGCTTTCGACGTAGGCCTTGACATGTTCAATAAAATAATTGTTTTCAAGCGGTCCCTCCTTGGCCGGATTCCAGAGCAGGGTCTTTTCAAAGGCCTTTTGCGCGGCGGTCGGGGTGATATAGCCTTCTTCGGCCATGCGATTCAGGACATACAGCTGTCTGTTCTTGGCCAGCTTGAAGTTGCGAAACGGTGAATAGCGGCTTGGCGCTTGCGGCAGTCCTGCAAGAAGAGCAATCTCGGCAAGGTTCAGATCCTGAACGCGTTTGTCGAAGTAGATCTGGGCTGCGGCCTCGACCCCATGGGCGCTGCTGCCAAGATATATCTGGTTGAGATAGATGTGGAGGATTTCCTCCTTGCTCAGGGCGGTGTCGATCCGGTAGGCGAGAATTGCTTCCTTGATTTTGCGGGTGTAGGTTTTTTCCGGGGTGAGCAGGAGTGCCCTGGCGACCTGCTGGGTTATGGTGCTGCCCCCCTGGCCCCGTTCCCCGGCACGGATATTGTGGAGAAGCGCCCGGATGATCGACCAGGCATCAACCCCGCTGTGTTGATAAAATCGGGAGTCTTCCGCGGCCACAAAGGCCTGGGGGAGTAATTCCGGCATCGCGGAGAGCGGGACGAGTGTTCTGTTTTCCCGTGACACGTGTGTGATCGGTTGTTGGGCCGAGTCGTAGATGATGGAGGCCGTGGCCGGCTGGTAGTGTTTCAGTGAGCCGATTTCCGGAATATCAAGGGAGATAAAGAGGTAAAAAGCGCCGCCCAGACCGAGGGTCAGGGTGAGGCTGATGGCGAGCAGGAAGAGGGTGAGCTGGACATGGGTCCATGTTCTGATTATGGGCTGGGTCTTGTTATGCACGGCAGACACTGAAAAATCTATTTATTTATGGAACGGCACGGGACGATGTCGGTTCCGCTACGGTATTGTCAGCGAAAGATAATACAGGGTTAGCCCGGCAAGGTCACTACATTTCTTGAGGAAGGGGTGTGGAGAGGAGGAAGAAAAAAAGGATCCAGGGCCGCCACCGAGGATCCTTTGCGGGGAAGGGGTTTGATTGAGTCCGCTTGCGCGGAAAGACAGAAGGTCGTTTGTCTTGTTACTCGCATGGCAGGAGAACCATGTTGTCCCTGCTGTATTGCTTAGCAATGTGCGTGCCATTGATGCCCTTGATGTTGTTTTATTGTTCGGGGTTGATCTCATATCCTGTTGTTTCAATGTGTTACAGTGCTTTTGTCGGTGCGTTTTTTGGGTTGTCTCAATGTGCTTTCGCGGATATAGTTGTACGCGCTTGGCTCGTTTTGATCCCACTTGCGGTTTGCGGTGGGATCATTTTTTGCCGACACCGGGTGATCTTGTTCCGGTGTCGCGCCAAGGGGTCTCTTGGGGCGAATGCTGATTGGCCGTCTCTGGTTTTCTGCCGGTTGTTCAGTGCTATCTTTCTGTTTTTCCATGCTGATTGCCCGATTGGTTCGGCCGGGTAAACTTGCCGGAAAATGAAATATTGCGCCTTCCTGTTTATGGACACTTGAATATTGGGCTAAATGTGCACGGTAAAAATATCAAAAATGGGAATATGTAAAGAATAAAAACTTGACAATGGCTTTTTCCATTTTGTAGATTGGGGGTAACAGTATTGGGCTCGGGTGGTTTCTCCTTGCGGAGCGCCCTGAAGGTTTTTACCGATTAAACAACACACAAAGGAGGGTCACGGGGAAGGGAATATGGTCTGGTAAATCGCAGCAGTGATCCGTCCGGGACCGCCATTCCGTTCGGATCGACGATGAACCGAAAGCCTGGAAGATCAGGTCGTTTGATTGAGGAGAAAAAAAATGGAAGGTCTACTTTTTTTAATTTTCTGGATCGGAGGTGCAACGCTCCATACCGTATTTGATCTCAAAATCAAACCGTTGATCCAGGCCAATGAGGAAACATTGCCATGAAGTCCTCTTTTGCAGGCTAACGAGTAAGGTTTCCGTCATTCTGGATCGCAAGATTAGGAGCCGTTAAGAAAATATCCTTTAATTAGAGGCGAAGGGTGTTTTTGGACAACGGCTTAAACGATTAAATTACGCACAAGGAGAGTTGTCCCATGAACAATTTCTTAGCTGATGTATTGCCGCAGGAGGGTGGCTTGGTTGCCAGCCCCTCGCGTTCCTACAACGTCACCATTGCCATCGGCGGCCTGCTCGCTGCCCTTGGTCTTGCCGCCGGGCTGCATTCCATGTATGCCGGCCATGAGCATACCTTCGGCGTCACCCGGGATGTTCCCTGGGGGCTGCTGATCGCCACCTATGTTTTCTTCGTGGTCAGTTCAACCGGTTTGTGTCTTGTTTCCTCCATCGGTCATGTTTTTGGTCTTGAGGCGTTCAAGCCCATTGCCAAGCGTTCCGTGTTCATGGCCATCGTTACCATTGTCGCCGGTTTTTTCGTGATCGGGTTCGAGATCGAAAACCCCTGGCGGATGCCCATCTATAATATGTTGTCTCCCAACCCCACTTCCAACATCTGGTGGATGGGAACCCTCTACGGCGCCTATCTCTTCTTCATGGTAGTCGAGTTTGCCCTGTTACAGATGGAAAAGCACAAGACCGCCGGGATGTTCGGTCTGCTGGGTTTGGTTTCCGGTATCGCCGCGCACAGCAACCTCGGCGCGGTTTTTGGCCTGCTTTCCGGCCGTGAGTTCTGGCATGGACCGTACATGCCCATCTATTTCATCACCTCCGCCATGATGTCCGGTTGCGCCGCGGTTATTTTCTTTCACTACCTCGGCTACCGGGCCAACGGCTGGAAGATGAGCGAAAAACTGGAGAGCTCCCTGATGGCCACGGCAAAATTGGGGGCAACCCTGATCGCGGTGATCATGTTTTTCACCACCTGGAAGATGATTTCCGGCATCAGCGGACAGCCGCCAGGAAAGTATGAGGCCATGATGGCTCTGGTGAACGGCCCCTATGCGATCAATTTCTTGCTCGGCGAGGTCA
>JAJZSH010000001.1:0-9581 GCA_021822005.1 Deltaproteobacteria bacterium
TTCCGATCTCGAACACCCAATGCCTTGCCAAATCAAGCCCGCTCTGGCGGCTTGATATCCATGACCTCCAGCTGCCGCACCCCGCCCGGGGTTTTCACGGTTATCTCGTCACCCACGCTTTTACCGATCATTGCCCGGCCAATCGGGGAAAGCACGGAAATGCTGCCCTTGCTCACGTCCGCCTCTTCCGGCCCCAGGAGCTGATACCGCACCTCGTCATCCGTATCCAGATCAACAAGGGAGACAACCGTGCCAAAAACTACCCGGGAACAGTCCACGGTCGAGCAGTCAATAACCTCGGCCCGACCGAGCTTGTCCTTGAGCTCCATGATCCGCCCTTCGATGTGCGCCTGACGCTCCTTGGCCGCATGGTATTCGGCGTTTTCCTTCAAATCGCCGTGTCCCCGCGCTACCTCAATCGCCTCAATGACCGTAGGCCGTTCTTTCTTCAGCAGCCGGTCAAGTTCCTGACGCAATCTGGCATATCCCTCCTGAGACATGGGAATACGCTCAACCATAACACCCTCCTTGCCAAGGCATAGCTCTATAAAAAAATGGCCGTTTTGGCCGGGGCAATCACAGCTGTGATTGCCCCGGCCAAAACGGCGGGAATCTTTTCAACACATCCTCTGCCCGGCACGGAACGTGCCGGGACAACAACAAGACATTCAATTAGCACAGAGAAAAAAAGATTGCAAGGGAAAGCGCACCGGGGGAACCAGCGCCTACCAGCGGTAAACAGCCGAAAGAAAAAACTCTTTGGCCCGGTACTCCGGGCCTGAGGTCAGCTCTGCCGTTGCGGCAAGAATGACCTGCGGGGCATACTCCACAAAAAATCCACCTTTCCAGGTTTGCATGGCATACCCCATTTCATCATAAACAACGGCATACTCAAGATCATAGTACCGGGGAACCCCGCGCCGAAACTGGTCATCGGAGAGCTGGTGCTTGAAATATACGCTGAAACGGTTCTGCCAGTAATTTATCGGAGTCCAGTATGGGTGGTCGGAGGCGGTAAACCCATCCGGCTGCAGGGGCCCGCCGCCTCTTGCCTCAGCGGTGTCCTTAAAATCGTAAGTATAACTGAACCTTAAAAATGCCGGCTCAAAGAAAAGCAGATAGGCGGCCCAGAAATCATAGCCCTTCATGGTATTATCGTCGGAAAAACTGGCATGGAGATACCCCCCTCCCGCCTGGACGCTGGGAACCATGTCCAGCACAAAATCCGCCTTATAATCCTGCTGCACGATATTCCGGCCGAGGCTGGCCAGGGTATCATGCTTGACATCCCTGCCATAGGAAAGAATACCGGTCAACCGGTCTCCCAGGCGGCCCTCCGCGGCCATCTCGAGGAGAGCGGTGTCGGGCTGGCTGTTTTCCAGCATCTCCGCCCCTCCACCGCCGCGCAAGAGAAGTTGCTCGTTGATATTGGCCGCATAGGAAACAAAGGCGCGGGTTCCCCGAATCTTGCCATTGCCGCCGGGGTCCTGGTAGTCGAGCCGGGCAAGATTCACCTCCAGGTCATGCTGCAGATAGGGCGAGTATTGCAGGCTGGCCCCTTCCCAGCTTTTCCTGATCGCCTTATAGCCCTCCCTGCCCTCCTCCTTGAGATAGCCATACCCCAGAGCGGCCCGGGGTCGGCGCTTCAGCTCGTTTCTCTGCCTGGCCTCAGCCAGCCCGGGAAAGTCCCCCCCGGCGGCGCTTATCTCCTCATAGAGCGCCGCCTCATGGCCCAGCTGTCCGAACCTGCTGTAAATCCCGGCAAGATCAAACTGCAGGGAAGCGTCTGCTGGATATTCCCGCAGCAAGATCCTGAAATAATTTGCGGCAGCCAGATACTCACGCTGCATCACCGCCTGCCTGGCGATTTTCTCCAGAGCAAACTGCTTGTGCCAGCGGTATCGGGCGTAGAACGGAACCGCCATCTGGTTAAGCGCGGTTGCCCCCTGCCCGGACTCAAGCACGGCCCTGGGCTCCATCAGCGAATCAACCATCGTCTGCCTGTCAACCTCGGCAACGGTCAACTTCGTCCAGAGACCAGGCTCCTCGTCTCGGGGCAAGGCCACGCCCCGCTCCCTTCCCTGGGCCGCGATACTGTCCGCCACCGAGGGTTTCAGAAAAGCGTCGTACACCGCCACACCCTTTTCCCACTCATGCTCTGCCCAGAGAATCCGCGCCTTGAGCAAGATAATGTCCGGTCGCGCCGCAATGTGAGGAAAACGATCTGCCACCGCCCTGGCCTCGGAAAAACGGCCACGGCTGAAAAGCAGCTGGGCAAGACGCACGGCGGCAAACTCCTGCTCCGGAAAATCCCTGACCATCCCCTGCCAGATCTCAAGGGCCGCGCCGATCTCGCCATTGGCCTCCCGGGCCGAGGCAGACAGAGAGCGGATCGTGACGGACTCGGGGTACTGCCGACTGGCCAGCTCCGCTATCTCGCACAGCTCCGCGATCCGGGTCTCCTCCAGGCCCTCTTCTTTCAGTCCCTTCAGGAGATAAAGAACAAGGCCTTGATCCTGGGTGAATTCCGCCAGCATTCGCTGAAAAAGCGCCTTTTCCGCGCCGCTCTTTCCCTGGGCGCGGTAAATGCGCAGCAGAAGCAGGTCTGCCTCGGGCCTGTCACGCTGACCCGACAAAGACACGGCCATCTGCTCGGCCTCGGCATAACGACCATCAGCAAACAACAGCCGGGCGAGCAGCAGATCAACCTCCCGACGCAGCAGTGGGAGCGGCGGCAGTGGGAGCGGCGGCAGTGGTAACGGCGACAGCAGCCCGCTCCCAGCCGTGTCCGGCAACTCGCCGGACAGCTGGACCAGGATCTTGACTGCGTCCCCGGTTTCGCCCTCAGCCGCCAGCAACCGTGCCCGCAACAGCCTGGGGTCAAGCGCTTCCTTCGCCAGGCCTCCGATCTTCCGGGGAGCCTTGCTATCCTGCCGTTTGCCCTTGCCATCCTGTTGCGTCAGTTGCGCAAGCCAGACCCCGGCCTCGGCAAAACGCTTTTCCTGAAGGGCCAATTCAAATAAGCGGCCCAGGACCGCCTCGTCCTGCGGATGGTGGAGATAGGCCTGCCGCAAGACCTGCTCCGCCTCATAGGGCAGACCGCTCTGCCGGTACGCCTCGGCCAGGCCGAAAAGAGCAGCCGTGACCAGCTCCCCGTCAGCCTGATACCTTGCAAGCATTCCGGCATAATATTCTCTGGCCGCGGCATAGGAAGCGGTTTCAGTCAGGGCCTTGGCAATGAGCAGCTGGGTCTGCGGAGATTCGCACAGCCCGGGAAATTTTTCCTGCAACCGGGCAAGGTGACTCTGGGTTTTCCTGAGCAGGCCAAGCCCCCCTGCCAGCTGGAGGCAGCGCAGCCTGAACATGCCCGTTTCGTCGGCCCCGTCCAGAAGCTGCTCATACAGGGCCAGGGCCTTGGCGGAACACCTGAGCCGCTCATACACCAAAGCCTGCCCGGCCAGAACCTCCGGCGTCCTTACCCCGAGGGCTTCCAGACGGGAAAACATCTCCAGGCTTTTGGACAGATCCCCGCGGTCAAGGTACATGCGGGCCAGTTTTTTGAGAACCGTTCTGTTTCCCGGCTCCATCCTGAACAAAATCTCAAGCACTTCGAGGAGTTTTTGCCTTCGCTCCAGATGGGCCCACATGGCGTTGGCCTCGTCGTCATTGCCGCCCGCCAGCAGCGCCTTGGCCCGTTTGGCCAGGATCTTCGGATCATCGGGGGTAACCGCCAGGATCTGGTCATACAGGGCGACAGCCTCCCGGAGCTCGCCGTTGGCCTCATACAGCCCGGCCCAGCGCTCCAGGTTCTCAAGGTTTGGCGCAGGTTCAAGGCTGAGGCCCCGCCCCGGGACCGTCGCCTCGGTCTTGTTCCCCAGGACGGCGTGGATGTCGATCACCTGCCGCAGCACCTCTTTATCCTCGGGTTTGAGGAAAATATACCGCTCAAAACAGGCAAGGGCCTCGGGGAGGCGGGAAAGGCTGGAATAGATCTGGCCAAGGCGTTTGAGAAGTCTGGGGGAGGATGGCTCCTTCTCAAAAAGAGGGAGAAGATAGGCCAGGGCATCCTCCCCCTTGCCGCCTTTCAGATAATAGGCGGTCAACCGTTCTTTTGCCTCGGGGCTCTGGGGGGTGCGCGCCAGGCGTTGCCAGTACTCAACCGCCTGGCTCTCGAGCCCTGATTTGTCATACGCCTGGGCCGTCTTGAGCAGGATTGCCGGGTCGACCTGATTTTCCCTGGCCAGAACGGTGAAATGCACCCTGGCCTTGTCATAGGAGCCCATATCGTAATAGAGATTGCCCAGCTCTTCCCGCAAGGCGAGTCGAGCGGGCTCCCGCTGGAGCAGGGCTTCCAGCATGGCCGCCGCTTCGGCCTTCTTCTGCTGGGCAAGAAGGGCAGAGGCCGCGCCACGCAAGGCCTGGAGATTGTCCGGCTCCCGCCGGAGAACCTTTTTGTACAGATCCACAGCCCGGGCACCATTGCCCTGGCCCCTGCTCGCCTCTGCCAGGGCCAGCAGGTACTGGAAATTCCGGGGAGCGGCCTCAACCAGCAATTCAAGATGGGGAAGGGCGCCTTCTTCTCTCTTCAGTTGCAGGAGAATGGTGACCAGCTCCCAGCGGGCAGCCTCGAGTCCCTCCCGCATGACCAGCAACGCTTCGTAAACAGGAACCGCCTCGGCAAGCCTGCCGTTGCGCGCCAGCTCCCGCCCCTGATCCCATAAAGCCTTCCAGGCAACATCCCTGTCCTCCTTGAGCTGGATGGTCCGCGCCGGAACAACCTGTTTTCCCTGCAATCCAGAAGACTCTGCCGCATATCCCGGAGCAGGAAGGAGGACATGCAAAAACAGAAAAAAAACAGGCCCCGCAACGAGGGCGAGAATTCTCGCCCGTGGGACAGCCAGGAAAGGGAGGATGGGGCGCAGGAAGATAGGCAATCTGATAAGCATCAGCAGAGGGTGTCCTTTTGGCAACCGTAAAAAGGACCGGCTTAAGAAACTGAAAAAGGGGGAAACAGGTGAGGCTCTTGCAAAACTCTTCCAAATTGACTCCCCCTCCCTTACACCTGCAAGGGGGGAGGGGACTTTTTTGACTTTTGCAAGAGGCTCAGGTCTACCGTGTATAAAATTCGGCAATCTTCTCCACAACAAAACATTGCATCCCGTCCGTGAGTTCGGGAAAAATAGGCAGGGCCAGGGTCTCAAGCGCCGCCCGCTCCGCTTCGGGAAAGGAGACCTCTTCGTACCCCAGGCCAGCGACACATCCCTGCCGGTGGAGGGGAATGGGATAATAGATCTCCGCCCCGACTTCGTGGCTTATGAGATGGTGGAGCAGCCCGTCACGGTCCCTGGCCCGGATGACAAACTGGTTATAGATATGATAGTCGCACTCTTCCCCGACCGTCAACCCCTCTGCCTGATACACGGCTTCGGGCAGAGAAACCGCGCCGCTTTCAAGCAGACCGGCTTGAGCGAACAGCCGGCGATAGTTCGCGGCATTGCGCCGTCTTGCCCTGTGCCACTCGGGCAGGCGGGAAAGTTTTATCTCAAGAACCACGGTCTGGATGGGGTCAATCCGGAAATTTCCCCCCACCACCCCATGGTGATACTTTGGCGCCCCGCCATGCACCCGGATTATCCTGATCCGCTCGGCCAGATCGGGATCGTTGCAGGTAATCAGCCCGCCGTCCCCGATGCCGCCGAGATTCTTGCTGGGAAAAAAGGAAAAGCAACCGGCCTCCCCCATGGAGCCTGCCCGATGCCAGACGGTCTGGCCGCCGGTCTTCATGGGATACACGGCGCCAATGGCCTGGGCGGCATCCTCCACCACCGGCAGACCATACTGCCCGGCCAGGGCAAGAATCCGCCCCATGTCCGCGCATTGGCCATAGAGATGCACCGGGATGATCGCCTTGATCCGCTTGCCGGAGAGGGCATCCTGGGCCAGGGCCTCGGCCATCCGCGCCGGGTCGATATTGTAAGTTTTCGGATCGATATCAGCGAAAACCGGCTTTGCGCCCAGCCGGAGGATGCAGCCCATGGTGGCGAAAAAGGAATAGGGCGTGGTCAACACCGCATCGCCGGGGCCGACGCCCAGGGCCATGAGGGCGGCAAGCAGGGCATCGGTGCCGCTGGCAACGCCGATCCCATACCCGGAGCCACAGTAGGCGGCGATATTTTTTTCAAACTGTTCGACCTTGGGGCCAAGGATATACTGGGTCGAATCAATGACCTCGGTCACCGCGGCAAGAATCTCGTTGCGCAGGGGAGCCATCTGGCCATGCAAATCTAGGAGAGGAACTCGCATAATGCTTTCTTTTCCGTAACTACTTGAGTATTTAGGGGCCGTTACAAAATAACCATTACATTTTTTACCATTTTGTTACGGCCCCTTATGCCGGTCACGACATTACAATGTTACAGTTATTTTTTAACGACGGCTTAGGCTGAAGGCGAAAGTCTGAAGACTGAAGTATACTAAAAAACCTTCAACCTTCGGTCTATCCACCTGAGTAATTACTATTTTTCCCAGGTATCGCCGAGAACGGCCGGACAGCCTATCCAGCGGTCACCGCCATGGGTTGAGAAATTCAGCAAGGAAGTCCTTGATATCAGGGACTTCCTTTTCAAAATACTCCCGCATCTTTTTTAAGAGATTGGCCTCGATCTGCCGGACCCGTTCCCGGGAGATGTCAAACCGGTCGGCAATATCCTGCAGGGTGAGGGGCTCGTCACTCAGCAGCCGGCTGGTCAGAATGGCCTTTTCCTTGTCGTTCAGGGTCTCGCGCAGCTTGTCGAGAACCGTGGCCATCCACTCCCGCACTTCCTTTTCCGCCACCCGTTCTTCCACGGTGGGCCCGACCATGGGCAGAAAATTCTTCTGCTCCTCATCAGAGCCTTCCCGCACCGGACTTTCCAGGGAAACATCCCAGTTGTCCATGCGCTGGCTCATCTCAATGACTTCGCTTTCCTTGACATTGAGGCGTTGGGCCAGCAATTTAATCTCGGGCGCAAAGCCCTGCGATTCTAGCAGCTTTTTTTCTTTATTCAAGCTGAAAAACAGTTTGCGCTGGGCCTGGGTGGTGCCGATCTTGACCAGCCGCCAGTTATCCATAATGAACTTGAGGATATAGGCCCGTATCCAATACGCGGCATAATAGGAAAACTTCACCTGCCGGTAGGGGTCGAATTTTTTCACCGCCTGCACCAGACCGACATTGCCCTCCTGGATGAGATCAAGAAAGTTCTGCATCCAGTATTTCTGGAAATCCATGGCCACCTTGACCACCAGCCGCAGATTGGCGGTGACCAGCTTGTAGGCCGCCTCCGGGTCGCCTGTTTCCTGGAAATGCCGGGCCAGCTCATCGGTCTCTTCACGGCTCATGAGCTTGTACTGGCTGATTTCCTGCAGATACCGATGGAGGCCCGCATTGCCCAAGGCCGGGAGATGGTCATCGTCGGGCAGGGCGACAAGGGGATGCAGCACTTCCTGCGCATCCTCATCATCGTCGAGTATTTCAAGGACTTCCGGGTCTTCTTTCATGTGGGTCATTATTATTAGAACCGCGCCAAAGGTCAATCTCTTTCCACAACAGCTTAGCCCTTCCCTGCCTTGCCGTATGCCTCTTGGGAATCACCGGGCAAGGCCGATCCCTTTTTTTAATTGCCTATGCAAGGCTATCTTTTTATGATAGATAGCCTCTTCTGTGGGATCAGAACTTTTTCCCCGCCCATCTTCATGTTTCTGATACAGTACAACAATCGCCTCTCCGAAAAAACAGGACCTCCCCGGCTCATCCATGGAAAACATCCGAAACTTCAGCATAATCGCCCATATCGATCACGGAAAATCCACCCTGGCCGACCGCTTTATCCAGCTGTGCGGCATGGTTACCGACCGCCAGTTCCACGACCAGCTCCTGGACAGCATGGATATCGAGCGGGAGCGCGGCATCACCATCAAAAGCCAGGCAATCTGCCTTCCCTACCGGGCCAAGAACGGCAAGGACTACACCCTCAATCTCGTTGACACCCCGGGCCACGTCGATTTCAGCTACGAGGTCTCCCGGGCCCTTGCCTCCTGCGAAGGGGCGCTGCTGCTCGTTGACGCGGCCCAGGGCATTGAAGCCCAGACCCTGGCCAATCTCTACCTGGCCATGGAGCATAACCTGGAAATAATCCCGGTCATCAACAAGATCGATCTCCCCTCCGCCGACCCGGAGGGGGTTGCCCTGCAGATTGAGGAAGACCTTGGCCTGGACGCCGACCACATCCAGCTCTGTTCGGCAAAAACCGGCCAGGGTGTCGATGCGGTGCTGGAAGCGGTGGTCAATCTTCTGCCCCCGCCCAAGGGCGACCCGGAAAAGCCCCTGGAGGCCCTGATCTTTGACGCCTTCTACGACCCGTTCCGGGGGACCATCATCTCCTGCCGCCTCTTTGAAGGACGGATCAAGGCCGGGGACACCATGCTCTTCATGGCCAACAATGCCGCCTACCGGGTCGAGGAGGTCGGCGTTTTCCGCCTGACCCGCGAACCCCAGAAAGAACTGAGCGCGGGCCAGGTCGGCTACATCATCGCCGGGATCAAGAACATCACCGACACCAGGCCCGGCGACACCATCACCTTGAAGGACCGCCCCTGCGCCAAACCCCTGCCGGGGTTCCAGGAGATCAAGCAGGTGGTGTTTTCCTCCATCTATCCCGTGTCCACCGACGACTACGAAACCCTGTCCACGGCCCTGGAAAAGCTCACCCTCAACGACGCCTCCCTCTCCTTCCAGAAGGACGCCTCCACCGCCCTGGGCTTCGGCTTCCGCTGCGGATTCCTGGGCCTGCTCCACCTGGAGGTGGTCCAGGAACGGCTGGAGCGGGAGTTCGACCTCTCGCTGATCCTCACCGTGCCTTCGGTGAACTACAAAATTTTCCTCAAGGACGGAACCATGAAAGAGGTGGACAACCCGGCCCACTACCCGGACCCGACCACCATCGAGCGCATCGAGGAGCCCTTTATCAAGGCCACCATCCTCATCCCGGAACGCTACATGGGAGTGGTGATGACCCTGTGCATGGAGCGGCGCGGCGAAAACACCCACTACCACTACCCCATGCCCGGCAGGATCGAGTTCACCTGCGAACTGCCCCTGGGGGAAATCATCTATGATTTCTACGACAGGCTCAAATCCATCACCCAGGGGTACGGCTCCTTTGATTATGATCTCCTGGATTACCGGGAAAGCGATCTGGTCAAGCTGGACATCCTGGTGAACGGCGAGCGGGTAGACGCCCTCTCCCAGCTGGTGCACCGCAACAATGCCAGGACGCGCGGCCTCCATGCCTGCGAAAAACTGAAAGAGGAAATCCCGCGGCAGATGTTCAAGATCGCCATCCAGGCGGCGGTGGGCGGCAACATCATCGGACGGGAAACCATCTCGGCCCTGCGCAAGGACGTGCTGGCAAAATGCTACGGCGGCGACATCAGCCGCAAAAGAAAACTGCTGGAAAAACAGAAGGCCGGGAAAAAGCGGATGAAAACCGTGGGCAACGTGGAGATCCCGCAGAGCGCCTTCCTGGCGGTGCTCAAGTCAG